>CAZHIK010000648.1:0-5648 GCA_964532635.1 uncultured Enterobacterales bacterium | reverse complement strand
TGACCGTAGACCTTGCGGTAGACCACCGGCTCCACCTCGCCGGCGTGATCCGACAGGGACTGACGAGACAGATCCGAGTCCAGGGTGGTCTGCAGCAGGGTGCGCGGAGAGGTGGCGATGACCACGGCATGGGGCCGATGGCCCTCGCCGAAGACCCGGTTCTTCAGGAACAGGTACCAGTTGGCGGGCCGGGTACCCGGCCCGTACACCTTGGCCGAGGGCACGGGCTTGGCTGCCAACCCCCTGCCCAGCAGCTGCTCATCGACGCCCCGGCCCACCAGGGAGTTGCCCACCACGATCACCTGGGGCTCGGACACCAGCAGGTGGGCCTCCATCTTGGCCGCCGCCTCGGACAGCTCATGATCCGGCTTGGACAGCAGCGGAGGCAGCCCCACCGCCAGCACCGCCAGCGGCAGCAGCACCGCCACCGCAGCGGCGATGAGCCGATGGGCGCGGGGCGCGGCGGAGGGGACGGTGTCGGGCATTGGTCAGAACTGGAAGTAGATGAAGTCGGCCGCCCCATCCCGCACGAAGGCCAGGATGACGACCAGCAGGGCGGCCCAGACAGTGGTCTGGGCGGGCAGCAGCCAGGGCGTGCCCTGGAGGCGGGGCAGCACCAGCCGCTCGAGCAGCAGCGCCAGCACCAGCGGCGCAGCGTGGACCACCACCACCCCCAGCATCACCAGCGCGGCCGCCCACTGGTCGGCGGAGCCGCCGAAGGGGTTCAGGGTCCAGTAGTGCAGCAGCCGATCGATGTGCGTCTCGCGGAAGATCATCCAGCCGAACACCGAAAAGCCGAACATCAGGGGCACCGCCAGGGTGCTGCCTACAGGGCCACGGCGGAAGTCCTTGGGGATGCGGCGTGCCACGAAGCGGTAGCCGGTGATGAGCAGGGCGTGGAAGGCCCCCCACAGCACGAAGGTCCAGGCCGCGCCGTGCCACAGGCCCGACAGCAGCATCGCCCCTGCGGTGGCCTGGAAGGTGCGCCAGGCCGTGCCCCGGGACCCGCCCAGCGGGATGTACAGGTAGTCGCGGATCCAGCTCGAGAACGTGATGTGCCAGCGCTTCCAGAAGTCGGAGGGATTCCGCGCCAGGTAGGGGTGATCGAAGTTGAGCGACAGCTCGAAGCCCAGCATGCGGGCAGTGCCCCGGGCGATGTCGGTGTAGCCCGAGAAGTCCGCCAGGATCTGCACCGTGAAGCCCAGCGTGGCCGCCCAGATCATGGCACCCGAAGGGTCGGAGTGGATGAAGATCTTGTCGACGTAGGGCGCGATCTGATCGGCGATGCAGACCTTCTTGAAGCCGCCCCACAGCGCCAGCCCCAGCCCCGAGCGGAAGCGCAGGATGTCGAAGCTGCGCCGCTTCTCCATCTGGGGCAGCAGGTTGCTGGCCCGCTCCACCGGCCCGGCCACCAGCTGAGGAAAGAACGACAGGAACGCCAGATAGTCCAGGAAGTTCTTCCGCGGCTCGAGCTGTCCCCGGTACACGTCGATGGTGTAGCTCATGGTCTGGAAGGTGTAGAAGCTGATGCCCACGGGCAGGAAGATGCCCAGAGTGTGCATCCCCGTCTCCAGCCCCAGCGCCGAGAACACCTGGACGAAGTTGCCAATGAAGAAGTCGCAGTACTTGAAGTAGCCCAGGATCCCCAGATCACCGATCAAGCTGATCGCCAGGAACAGCTTCTTGCGGTGGGGCCAGCGGGCCATGCAGCGGCCCATAGAGAAGTCCAGGGTCGCCGAGGTGTACAACAGGATCAGGAACCAGGGGTGGACCCAGCCGTAGAACACGGCACTCGCCATCACCAGCAACACGTTCTGCAGCGTGCGGTTGCGCACCGTCCAGTAGACCGCGAACACGGTCACGAACAGGATGGCGAACTCGATCTGGACGAAGGTCATGACGACTCAGTCGTTGAAGAACCCGCTCTTCCGGTAGTGGTCCACCAGGGCCCCCAACAGCACGCTGATAACCGCCGTGATCGGAATCGCCAGCAGCATCCCCCAGACCCCCAGCAGGCTCCCGCCCACGATGAGCGCCACCATCACCACCAGGGGTGACAAGCCGGTGCTGTCGCCCACGATGTAGGGGGTCAACACGAAGCCCTCGAACAGCTGCACGCCGCCAAAGACCGCCCAGACCGCCAGGATGTGCCAGTCGAAGCCGAACTGCAGCACAGCCAGCAGCGAGCCCAGCAGGATGCCGGTGGCGGTGCCCAGGTAGGGCACGATGAACAGCAGGCCCGCCAGCCCGCCCACCACGAACGGCATGTCGATGCCGGTGAACAGCCACAGCCCCGCGCTGTACAGCACCGCCAGGATCAAGCACACCGTGATCTGCCCCCGCACGAAGCCGGCCAGGCGGGTGTCGATCTGGGCCACCAGAGGGAAGGCCACGGCGTGGTAGCGCTGGGGTATCAAGCCCCGCACCCGAGCCACGGTGCGGTCCCAGTCCCGCAGGATGAAGAACACGAACACCGGCAGCAGGGTGAGGTTGAAGATGGTGAGCACCAGCTGCAGCGACGACGACAAGGCCCCCGTGATGATGCGCTTGACCAGGCTGGTGGTGTCCGGGGACAGATCCTGCAGCGCCGGCGCCAGGGCCGCGGTCAGATCGTCCAGGCTGTAGGGAACCACGTAGCCGGTGTTCTGTTCGATCCACGCCAGGGACGGCTGGGCCCGCGCGGTCAGATCGCTGACGTAGCCCCCCAGGTTGCTGGACAGCTCGCTCACCTGGTGGGCCACCGAGGGCACCACCACCAGCAGCAGCACCGTCAGGGCCATCGCCGCGGCCAGGAAGATGATGGCGATGCCGAACTCCCGGCTGCGCCCCCGCTCCTCGAACTTGTCCACCACCGGATCGAGCAGGTAGGCGAAGGCCGCGGCGGCGAAGAGCATGGAGAACAGCGGCCAGAGCAACCAGATCAGCCCCAACAGCACCACGACGATCACCGCCGACCAGCCCAGCCTGGAACGCCATGCAGGGGCCTTCACCGCGGGCCGCGGCCGCCGCACCCGGCCCGTGGGTGCAGCGCTCAGGCTGCTGCGTCGGCGACGGGGAGCGTGGTTCGTCATGCATCACCTCCGGCAGAGAGCGGCATCATACCAGTCCGCAGTCCATTTCTGGACAGCGACGGCCACCAGGGGGCATCATCGTGGAGCCTCCCGACACGGTGACCCATGCGCGCGATCCTCGCCCTCGCCCTGATGCTCTCCGGAACCGCCCACGCCGACCAGGTGCTCACCGGCGACTACATCCAGATCTACTACAACAGCTACGGCGGCTGGAACAACGCCACTTCGCTGGCAGGCTTCCAGATCCGGGACGACCCCGCCGACAGCTGGTGTGACATGAGCTACCCGGGCACCCCCTGGATGCACGTGGGGCTCGAGTTCGACCACGGCGGCACCGCCTACGGCTACTACGCCAACTACGCCGAGGGCTACACCATCACCGTGGACAGCGAGAGCGACCTGTCCACCGGAACGGTGCTCATCGCCGAGTACGACTACACCGCCGGCGTGCTCGACGTGGTCAAGACCGAGACCTGGGACGAAGCCGGCAAGGTGGTGCAGGTCTGGTTCGAGGTCACCAACACCGACAGCGACGACGTCAGCAACTTCCGCATCCAGCACGCCGTGGACCCCGACCAGGAGCGCTGCACCAGCAGCAGCACCGCCACCACCTACAACGACGTCACCGACCTGGACGGTGACGGCGTGGACGACTGGGTCGAGGCCGTGGGCGGCACCTCGGGTCGCACCGTGGCCTACGGCATCTGCGATCCCACCCGCCAGGACGTGGGCATCACCAACTGGGAAGAGGACGTCGACGCCACCTTCTACGACCAGGACGGCGGCGGCTACGACTACACCATCCACTGGCGCCACACCCAGGGCACCATCGAGGCCGGTGAGACCGTCGAGTTCGGCGCCCTGTTCGTCTTCGACAGCACCGACACCGACGCCCAGGCCGCCTACCTGGCCGACGTGAGCGACCTGTGCCAGCGCGACGCCGACGGCGACGGCTACGTCTCCGAGGACCTGGGCGGTGACGACTGCGACGACAGCGACGCCACCGTCAATCCCGGCGCCTCCGAGCTGTGCGACGGCGTGGACAACGACTGCGACGGCACCGTCGACGAAGACGACGCCAGCGACGCCAGCACCTGGTACGCCGACGACGGCGACGGCTTCGGCGACGCCTCCGACAGCACCGTGGCCTGCGACCAGCCCAGCGACCATGTCGCGGACGACACCGACTGCGACGACAGCAACGCCAGCGTCAACCCCGACGCCACCGAAGGCGAGGACGACGGCGTGGACAGCGACTGCGACGGCCTCGAGCTGTGCTGGCTCGACAGCGACGACGACGGCTACCGGCCGGACACTACCAGCACTGTCAGCTCCACCGACCTGGCCTGCGACGGCAGCGGCGAGGCCGAGAGCAGCGATCCCACCGGCGACTGCGACGACAGCGACGCCTCCATCAGCCCCGCGGGCACCGAGCTGTGCGATGGCGTGGACAACGACTGCGACGGCGCCGTCGACGAGGACGACGCCGATGACGCCACCACCTGGTACATCGACTTCGACGGCGACGGCTACGGCTCCACCGGCTTCACCACCGACGCCTGCAGCCAGCCCAGCGGCTACGTCGCTGACAGCACAGACTGCGACGACGGCGAGCCCACCGCCTACCCCGGCGGCACCGAGGTCTGCGACGGCGCCGACAACGACTGCGACGGCACCGTGGACGAGGACGACGCCACCGACGCCAGCACCTGGTACCTCGACGCCGACAGCGACGGCTACGGCGACGCGGCCAACACCACCGCAGCCTGCGACCAGCCCAGCGGCTACGTCGCCGACGCCACCGACTGCAACGACGCGGTGTCCACCGCCCACCCCGGAGCCGTCGAGCTGTGCGACGCTCTGGACAACGACTGCGACGGCACCGTGGACGAGGACGACGCCGCCGACGCCAGCACCTGGTACGCCGACAGCGACGGCGACGGCTACGGCGACGCCGCCAGCGACACCGCCGCCTGCACCCAGCCCTCGGGCCACGTCGCCGACAGCTCCGACTGCGACGACAGCTCCAGCGCCATCAACCCCGGCGCCGACGAAGTGTGCAACGGCGTGGACGACGACTGCGACGGGGTGACCGACGAAGACGACGCCATCGACGCCAGCACCTGGTACATCGACGCCGACATCGACGGCTACGGCTCCGCCGCCTACACCACCACCGCCTGCGATCAGCCCAGCGGCTATGTGGCCGACAGCAGCGACTGCAACGACGGCGACGCCTCGGCCAACCCCGCGGGCACCGAGCTGTGCGACGGCGCCGACAACGACTGCGACGGCACCGTGGACGAGGACGACGCCACCGACGCCAGCACCTGGTACCTCGACGCCGACAGCGACGGCTACGGCGACGCGGCCAACACCACCGCAGCCTGCGACCAGCCCAGCGGCTACGTCGCCGACGCCACCGACTGCAACGACGCGGTGTCCACCGCCCACCCCGGAGCCGTCGAGCTGTGCGACGCTCTGGACAACGACTGCGACGGCACCGTGGACGAGGACGACGCCGCCGACGCCAGCACCTGGTACGCCGACAGCGACGGCGACGGCTACGGCGACGCC
>CAZHIK010000647.1:0-5650 GCA_964532635.1 uncultured Enterobacterales bacterium | reverse complement strand
AGCGCAGCAGCCCCAGCTGGATCAGGCCCATGGCCCTGTACAGGGCGTGATCTCCCGGCTCCACGGGCGCGGGCACGGCCCGCGGCAGGAACAGGGTGAACCCATCGGTGCTGGGTGGGTCGCTGGCCGCGAGATCACGCCCTGTACAGGGCCATGGGCCTGATCCAGCTGGGGCTGCTGCGCTTCGGCTTGCTCGAAGGCGAGCGCCTGCTCGAGGACCTGTACCGGGACTGGGTGCTGCGCTCCTGCTACCACCTTCTCGCCAGCCACTATGTGCTGGACCGCTGGGGCGCGGCCTATCCGGGCCTGGCACAGGACTTCGTAGGGCTGCGCATGATGGAGAAAGCGGGCATCATGCGCATCAACCTCACCGAGGTACCCCGCGTAGGTATGCCTGGGGGCTTCGTGCCGCTCTACGAGGGCCTCACCACCTGCTTCGAGTGGGACACCCCGGCAGCCGAGGGTGATCCCGCCCGCGCAGCCGTAGCCGCAGTGCGCGCCCTGCGCAGCGAAGGCTCGGAGGCCCCTCCCGATGCCCGGGAGCAGGCCGCGGCTCGGGCCGTGCTGCTGGGCCAGGCCAACAAGCTGCGCCAGGAGTTCCGGCGCATGCGGCTGGGCCCCCCGCCCCTGCCCTACGTGATCGGGATCCTGCGCCCCGAGTGGCTGCTGGCACACATGGCTCGGGACCTGGGTGCCGAGAACGCGTGGAGGGAAGGGCCGACCCCACTGCGGCAGCTGCGCGCCGCACAGGCCCGGGGCGAAGACACGCCCGCGGCGCCGCCCGCCCCTCCCGACCGCCCGCGACGGGGGCTGCGCTCCCGCATCAAGCAGCGCATCGGGCGTGCGCTGCAAGGTCCGGGAGATCCGGACGAGCTGCGCAAGGCTCCAGCCTACGGCCAGCTGCGCGACGAGCACCAGCAGAAGCAGCGCGGAGCCGCCGAAGCCCCTCCCCGCTGGGATCCCGACACGCCGGTCGAGGAGCTGCTGGCCGCAGCTGATGCCGCCCTCCCACAGCCCGAAGAGGGCACGCCCTACGACGAGTGGGATGAGGCGGCGGGCGCGTATCGCGTCGGCGCCACGCGGGTCATCGAGCGACCGGCCCCGGTGGGTCCCGTCGCCAGCTACGAAAAGCTGGTGGCGGCAAACGGACGACGCATCGCGGAGGTCCGACGCCAGTTCGAGCTCCTGCGCCTCTAAGAGCGCTGGCTGCACGGCCAGCTGGACGGCTCCGAGCTGGACCTCGACCGCGCCATCAACGCGGTCTGCGACATCGCCGCTGGCCAGGACCCGGACCCGCGGGTGTTCATGCGCTACCAGCGCCAGCGGCAACAGGTGGCCATCCTCACCATGGTGGACCTGAGCGGATCCACCCAGGGACACGTGGTCCACCTCGAGCAGGAGGCCCTGGTGCTCTTCGCCGAGGGCCTGCGCACCCTGCGCTTCCCCCACGCCTTCTACGGCTTCCACAACGACGGTCCCGAGCGCTGCTGGTTCGAGCGCATCAAGCCCTTCGAGGCCGGCTACGACGACGGCGTCTTCAAGCGCATGGCCAACCTGCAGCCCTCGGGCGCCACACGCATGGGGGCGTTCCTGCGTCACGGCGCCGCGCTGCTGGACAAGCAGCCTCAGGGGCGCCGCATCCTGCTGGTGCTCTCCGACGGCCGCCCGGAGGACCGAGAGCCCTACCGGGGCGTCTACGGCCTGCGAGACGCAGCCATGGCCGTCCAGGAGGCCGCCACTCTCGGCGTGCACTGCTTCTGCATCAGCCTGGATGCCGGCCATGACGCACCCGACTACCTCACCAAGGTCTTCGGCCCCGGCCGCTTCCTGGCCCTGAAGAATGTGGACGAGCTACCCCGGCGCCTGCCCGAGGTCTTCGCCCGGTTGATCCGATAGGAGCCCCCATGTCCTCCAAATACCACGTCTTCGAGATCCTCCAGGCCGAGCTCCACGAGCGCTGCCCCGAGGAGATCCTCCGCGCTGTCTCCGATCGGCTCGCGAACTGGAAGCCCAGGCCCCACCTGTTCTTCCGCTACAGCGCCTACCCGGCACCGAACACCGACAGCGGCGAGGCCTGCGAGCTGCACGTGGCCGTGCTGGTGGGCACCGGCGCGGGGGCTCTGCTGGACGTGCGAGCGGCCACCGATGGCTTCAGCGAGTCGCTGATCCCCCTGCCGGCCATCGACCGGTTGCGCCTGGTGCGAAAGCCGGACCGCATCCAGCTCGAGATCCGCCACGGTGACTGCATCTCCTGGCTCGAGCGCAAGGAGGACGACGTCGCGGGCTCCGAGCTCGAGGACTTCCTGGTGGAGCTGCAGAAGGCCATCGCCTGATGCTCCTGCGGGAGCTGCCCACCCCAGCGGCCCTGGTGGACCTGGATCGCCTCGACCGCAACGCCGAGCGAATGCGGACGCGGGCCACCAGCCTCGGCGTCACCCTGCGCCCCCACGTCAAGACCCATAAGGTCCCCGCCATCGCGCGGATCCAGCACGGGGGGCGTCCGGGGCCCATCACCGTCAGCACGCTGGCCGAAGCCCACGCCTTCGCCTCCGAAGGCTTCCGCGACATCCTCTGGGCCCTGCCCCTGCCTGCGGGCCGCGAGGCCGAGGCCAGCGAGCTGGCCGGGGAGCTGGACCACATGGGCCTGCTCGTGGACGACCTCGACGCCGTGGAGCGCGCGGCGGCCGTAGGCGAAGCCGCGCTGTGGATCAAGGTGGACTGTGGCTACGGTCGCGCCGGGGTCGATCCCCACAGCGACCAGGCGGTCGAGCTGGCGGAGCGCATCCACCGCCACCCCTGCCTGGGGCTGCGGGGCCTGCTCACCCACGGAGGGCACAGCTACCGCTGCACGGGCCCGAAGCAGATCCGTGACGTAGCCGAGCAGGAACGCCAGGCGGTGCTCACCCTGGCCGAACGCCTGGTGGCGGCGGGCATCCCCTGCACGACCCTGAGCGTAGGCTCCACCCCCACCGTGATCCATGCCGCCACCTGCGAGGGCGTCACCGAGATTCGTCCAGGCAACTACGCCTTCTTCGACGCATTCCAGGCGGCCATCGGTTCCTGTCGGCTCGAGGACGCGGCCTTCACGGTGCTGGCCACGGTCGTCGGCCGCTATCCGAACAGAGACGCGCTGGTGTTGGACACGGGAGCCCTGGCCCTGTCGGCCGACCCCGGCGCTCGGCACGTGGACATCTCCTGCGGCTTCGGCGCCCTGTTCGGCGAAGACGGTGACGAGCGGCACCCCGAGCTGAGCCTGGTGGCCCTATCGCAGGAACACGGGAAAGTGCGTGTGCGGGGCGGCCTGCGCCCGGGCGCCTTCCCCCTCGGCAGCCGGCTGCGGGTGGTCCCCAACCACAGCTGCCTTGCGGCGGCCGGCCACCCCGTCTACCACGCCATGCGAGGAGCGAGGGTGGAGGCCCTCTGGGAGCCAGTGCGGGGCTGGTAGGGCTCAGACGCCGAGTCCGAAGAACAAGGGCAGCAGCACCAGGGCGCATCCCAGACAGATCAGCACCAAGGGCAGACCGACCCGGGTGTAGTCCAGGTAGCGGTAGCCGCCGGGGCCGAAGACCAGCAGGGTGGGATTGCTGCCGATGGGCGTTGAGAAGCCCGCGGAGGGCCAAGGCCAGGGCCACGGTGCGGGTGTCCAGGCCAGCCGACGCCGCCGCGGTCATCGCGACGGGGAAGACCAGGGCCGCGCCCGCGGCGTTGGACACGAAGGAGGCGAACAGGGCCCCGAGCAGCCAGATACCCGCCAGGATGCCCAGGGGCCCCAGAGGCTCGGTGACCGCGAGCAGGGTCTCCCCCAACACCTGGGCAGCGCCGGAGCGCTCAAGGGCCGTGGCCACACCGATGGCAGAGGCGATGAGCACGAGCACGTTCCAGCTGATGGACTGCCGCGCCGCTCGGCCACTGATGCAGCGGGTGGCGAGCAGGAAGAAGAGGGCACCCATGCCGCTGACCAGCAGCGAGACGTCGGTGAAGGCTGGGACCAGCACCATCCCGGCGATGCCGAGGAGCGCCAGGGGCGCCTGGCGGTAGCGTGGACGCTCCTCCTCCGAGCGCTCGCTCACCAGGTAGAACATGGTGGAGTCCTGCCAGACCTTCCGGAAGCCCGGGGAAGCCGAGATCATCAACGTGTCACCGGGACGGAGCACGATGTCGCCGATGCGGCCGCCGATGCGCTCACCCGCCCGGTGCACCGCCAGGATGGCCGCGTCGAAGCGGCGCCGGAACTCGGCGTCCCGCACCGTCAGCCCCACCAGCCGCGAGCGGTGGGAGATCACCACCTCGAACATGTGACGCCACGCGGGCACGTCCTCGCTGTCGACCGCGTCCAGGCCAGGCATCTGGGCCACATCGTTGATGGACTCGGCCTCTCCCGTGAAGACCAGGTGGTCCCCCACCTGGATCCGATCCTCCGGAGCCACGGGTCGGATGACCCGGCCACTGCCGTGCCGGTGCATCTCCACCAGGAACAGCCCCGGCAGGGCGCGCAACCCCGCTTGCTCCACCGTGCGGCCCGCCAAGGGCGAGTCTGTAGCCACCTCGACCTCGGCCAGGTACTCCCGGGCCTCCTCTTGGTCCACGTCCACCGGATCGCGGCGGTCGGCGATCAGCAGCGGCGCCACGAAGACCAGGTAGAGCAGCGCGATGGCGGTCATGGGCAGCCCCACCAGGGTGATGTCGAACATCCCCAGGTCGCCGTAGCCGTGCTCGGCGTGCATCCCCGCGACCACCAGGTTCGCCGAGGTACCGATGAGGGTGCAGGTGCCGCCCAGCATGGCCGCATAGGACAGCGGGATGAAGAAGCGAGAGGGATTCGCCCCGACCTTGCGGGCCCAGGTGCGGACCATGGGGATGAACATCGCCACGATAGGGGCGTTGTTCATGAACGCCGAAAGCACGGCGGTGGGGATGACGAGCCGCAGCAGGCCCCAGCGGTGGGAGCGGGTCTTGCCGAAGACCAGGTTGGAGACCAGCGCGAGGGCTCCAGTCTCCTTCACGGCAGCCGCGCACACGAACAGCACACCGATGGTGGCCACGGCGGGGTTCGAGAAGCCGTGCAGGGCCTCACCGGGGGTGATGACCCCAGCCACGACCAGAGCGCAGAGCCCCGCGAACATGAGCAGGTCGGGCCCCAAGCGGTTGAGGACCATCAGCAGAGTGGCGCCAGCGATGACCGACAGGGTCAGCCAGCCCTGCCAACCCAACGACAACCAGGAGGTCACGAGCGTGTCGGTCATGGCCGTGGTTCAGCTCCGAGGCTCGAGCATGCCCTCGATGTTCCGCAAGGTGTCGCGGATTTCGATGAGCAGCTCGGTCTGTTGGTCCGGGGCGGGTTCGCGAGCAGCGGCGGACTCGTGTGCCTGGCCTCGGCCATCCGCCAGCTTGTCGCGCTGCTCGAGCACCGCGTCGCGGAAGGCGACCGCGTCCACCAGGCCCGCCAGGCTCGCATCCGGCATCCCCTGCTGGGAGTTGCCTGCGGTCTCGATGGTGAGCGCCGCCAGCCCGAGGTTGCGCAGGATGGGGCCCTCGCGGAGGGAGAGGTCCTGGATCTTGTCCAACGGGATGTGCTTCTCGACCTTGAACAGGTAGCCCGAGCTGATGTGCAGGCTGCGGGTGGTCAGCCGGGCCTTCAGGTGATCGTAGC
>CAZHIK010000646.1:0-5650 GCA_964532635.1 uncultured Enterobacterales bacterium | reverse complement strand
GAGGATGTTGATCCAGGGAGCGTCGCTGGGTTCCACGATGATCATGGGCTCGACTGGTGCACTGTCGGTGGCGTCGCCCGCGCCGGGCGAGCCATGGCAGGCTGGGACGATCAGGGCCAGGGAGAACAGACGAAGGGGATGCATGGGTGCCTCCAGGGATGTGGGTTCCCTGGAGTGCACGGAGCGTGCCGGAGGCGCGGGCACGGTTCGAGGGGCAGAATCGTCGAGTCTGGGGCTTCGGGGCCTGCACTTTTCTGCAGGGTCCTCCACTGGGGTGGCTAGCGATAGTGCCGCTTCAGCTCGTTGGCCCAGCTGCGGCCCAGGCTGTCGCCGTGCTCCTCGAGCCAGGTGGAGAGGCGGGTCGTACCTGTGGGCTGGCCCTCCGAGACCAGCAGGTCGGCCATCAGGCCGTCGATCTCCTGGCGCGTGAGCACCACGTCGCCGACGATGGGACCGAGCAGCTTCGAGGCCAGTAGCACCAGGCTGGGGGGGAGGTGGACGAGGCGGGCGGGTCGGCCCACGGCCCGGGCCAGCAGGCGCACCAGGTCGTCGTAGGGCCAGGCCTCCGGTCCCACCGCGTCGAGGACGGCGTCCTCCCGAGACGCACCCTGGGCCACCGCCAGGCGCGCGAAGTCCTCCACGTGGATGGGCTGCACCCGGTAGCGGCCATCGCCCGGTACGCCGAAGACGGGCAGGCGGCGCAGCAGCCAGGCGATGTTGTTGAGCAGCACGTCGCGGCCGCCGAAGAACACCGCGGGGCGCAGGATGGCGAAGGACATCCCGCTGTCCTTCACCGCCTGCTCCACCCGGGCCTTGCCTGCGAAGTAGGGGAGGGGAGAGACTGCGCTGGGCTGGGTGATGCTGGTGTGGACGATGCGCTGAACACCGGCCTTGGCTGCAGCGTCGATGATCACCCGGCTGCGCTCCACGGCCAGCGGGTGGTGGGTGCCGTCGTGGGCGAAGCGGATCCACCAGGTGTTGTAGAGCACCTCCGTCCCCTCGAGGGCGCGGGTGATGGCGTCGGGGTGCTCCCAGTCCAGCAGGGCGGCGGGCACCCGGCCCTCGAAGGGATCGGGTCGGTCGGGATGGGCGGTCAGAGAGAGCACGTCGTGGCCCTGCTCCAGCAGCAGCGTTGTGATGGCTCGGCCGGAGTAGCCGGCGGCCCCGGTGACGGCGTGTGTGGCGTTGGTCATGGTAGTTTCCCTATGTTCAGAATGAAGTGAAAGTTTATAGGCGTGGGAGGGTGAGGGAATCCCGTGGATTCCCCTTGAGGGAGGGTCCTAGAGCTGCGGCCCTGCGGCCAGGAAGGCCAGCAGGGCGCGGCTGGTGGTGGGATTGGCCAGGAAGCGCTCGAGCACTTGTTCGCCGGTGCCCAGCAGGCTGGCCATCTGGGCCAGGCGCTGCCGGACCTCGGGGTCGGTGTCGTCACCCAGGGTGTCCATGGCGGTGCGGACGGCGCCCACGGCTGGATCGAACTCGCGGCGCTTGCGCTCGCGGGCGATGGCGAAGAACATGGCCCAGACGTCGGGCTCGGTGACGTAGAAGTCGCGGCGATCCCCGGCCACGGGCACGCGCCGCACCACGCCCCAGTCCCGCAGCTTCTGCAGGGACATGCTGGCGTTTCCGCGGCTGATGGACAGGGTGGAGGCGATGTCGTCGAGGCTGATGGGATGGTGGGACAACATCAGCAGGGCGTGGATGCGGGCCATGGAGCGGTTGATGCCCCAGGCGACGCCCATGGCGCCCCAGGACTCGATGAACTGGCTCCGGGCTTCGGAATCCATCACGACCTCACATTCACTTTGAAATGAAACATTGCGCGGTTTCCGGTGAACGTCAAGGGGCTCCTCTCTCGAAATGTAGGGGCGGGGTTCATCCCCGCCCGATAGCGAGCCCAGGTCCGGGCAGGGATGAGCCCCGCCCCTACAGAGGTCCCCATGCCCTGGCTCCTGATCCTGCTCGCCTGCAATCCCATCGAGGACACCGGCACGGACACCGCGCCCCCCGAGGATGTCTTCGTCGCCCCCGACCAGGACGGCTCCTGGCTGCCCGGTACCTACGAGGACGTGGCCCCGGGCCCCGACGGGATCGAGCTGCCGGTCCAGGTGTGGTTCCCTGCCTCCGAGGCGGACGACGATCCCTACGAGTACGACGACATGTGGGCCTCCACGGCGCTGGACGACGGGGTGCCAGACTGCTCCCGCCCTCGGCCGGTGCTGATGTTCAGCCACGGCAACTCGGGGCTGCGCTTTCAGTCGGTGTTCCTCACAGAGCGCCTGGCCACCCGGGGATGGCTGGTGGTGGCGCCGGACCACGTCTACAACACCTACCGCGACTACGATGACGAGAGGCTTGGGGAAGTGATGTTCCGCCGACCCGGTGACATCGCCGCCAGCTTCGACTGGTTGGTGAACACCGCCGCGGGCCCCGGCGGACCCCTCGAGGGCTGCGTGGACGAGGCCGCGGGCTACGCGGTGGCGGGCCACAGCTTCGGGGGCTTCACCTCTGCGGCCGTGGCGGGCGCGGTGATCGATCCAGTGGCCACCGAGAGCTACTGCTCGAGTGCCTGGGGCTGGCTGTGCGACGAGGTGGCCGACTGGGCCGCGGCGCATCCCGGCGAGGTGGCGGATCTGGGCGATCCCCGGGCCTGGGCCTCGGTTCCCCTGGCCCCGGCCGGCTACGAAGCGCTCATCGGGGGGCTGGGCGACGTCGCCATCCCCGGCCTGCTGCTCGGGGGTTCGGCGGACACCTCCACCAGCATGGCGGCCCAGGTGCGCCCCATCTTCGAGGCTTGGGGTGGGCGCCCGGCGTACCTGGGCGAGATCGCCGATGCAGGGCACTACGCGTTCTCGAACGCCTGTGAGATCCTGCCCTTCCTGGACGAGTGCGAGGGCGACTTCATCGAGCCCGCCGAGGGCTACGCCATCATCAACATCCTGGTCACGGCATTCCTGGGCCGAGCCCTGGGCGATGAGCGCTACGACGAGTGGCTGCCGTTCGAGGATGAGAAGCTGGAGTGGACGGTGGCCGACTGACGTCGGTCAGAGCCCGGCCAGCCAGTCATCCAGCGCGTCCTGTGCGGCGATGTTCCAGTTGTAGTCCTGCTCGCTGCCGCTCTGGGCGGGGGGATCGGGCTCCACGCCACCCCACATGGGGTGGTCCGAGAAGATGGGCAGGGGGACCATGTAGGTGTAGCCGAAGTCGGCCACGACGCGGACCGAGCCTTCGGGGTTCGAAGAGGTGGAGGTCCAGGCTCCCTGGACCGTCTCGTAGTCTTCGTAGGCCAGGCCCGAGGAGCTGATGCTCAGGGCGTGGGTGGCGGTGCTGTCCAGCAGGATCTCGAAGGTGGAGCCGTAGCTGGTGAACTGCCCGGTGATCTCGATCTCGTCGAAGATGGACAGGGAGCTCGTGCTGACGGTGGCGTCGGCGGTGATGTAGACCCACAGGTCCTCGACGTAGCCGGCGCTGGGATCGGCCGCCCAGAAGGCCGTGGCTCCGGAGCTGTAGGTGGTGGGCTCGGAGGTGACGATGACGCGTTCCACGGTGACCAGGGCGTCGTAGTACGACGAGGTGGTGCCGTAGCTGGAGGCTTCGTCGGCCAGGGTGGTGATGGTGGTGGACAGCGGGGCTTCGTCTTCGGGCACCCAGGTGGTGCTGTAGTCCAACAGAGCCTGGATCACGGTGGCACCGACGTAGGAGACCTCGGCCAGGGTGCTGACATCCGTGAAGGGCCGCTCGGCCACGATGTTGGTGGCAGCACGGCTGTCGAGCCCGGCCTCGTCGTCGAGCTGGGTCTCGGAGGCGCCGTTGGCCACCTCGAGGATACCGCTGGCTTGATCGTCGTCCAGGGGGATGCCCTCGACCACCAGCTCTGGCTCGCCGCAGCTGCCGTCGGCCTGGACGAACTCGAGCAGGGCCGAAGCGGCGGAGGAGCCGAAGTAGGAGTATGCCGCGATCTCGTCGCACTCCACACCATCGCTGCGGTCGTCGGCGTCGGTGCAGCCGGTGCAGGTCGAGCCGGCTTGGCAGCTGGAAGCGTCGTTGATGGCGTCTTCGCAGATGCGGGAGTCGAAGACGTCGCGGCACTGGTCGCAGCTCATCTGCTCGAAGAACCACAGGGCGCAGTCCATGTCGTCGCCTTCGAAGACCACCCCCTCGATGGTGCAGGCGTCGCCCGAGCACTGGCCGCTGGTGTCGCAGGTGGCGTCGGTGCCGCAGGAGCCGCAGGAGCCGCCGCAGCCGTCTTCACCGCAGGTCTTGTCGGTGCAGTCGGGGGTGCAGCTGGCCTCGCCGCCGGGGTTGTCCTGGGCCCAGGCCAGCAGGGTCTCGGCGGCGGAGGGGCCGAAGTAGGAGTAGGCGGCGATCTCGTCGCAGTCCACGCCGTTGTCGCGTCCGTCGCCGTCGGTGCAGCCGGTGCAGGCCGAGCCGCTCTGGCAGGTGGAGGCGTCGTTGATGGCGTCTTCGCAGATGCGGGAGTCGAGCAGATCCGTGCACTGCTCGCAGGTCATGCTGGTGAAGAAGTTGGTGGCGGTGGTCATCTCGGCGTAGCTGTAGGCGACGCCCTCGATGGTGCAGCCGGTGCCCTCGAGGTCTTCGCTACCCACAGACGTGGCGTACCACTCCTGGGCGTAGTCGTAGAGGGAACCACCGGGCTCGACCCAGTGGACCGTGCCCCCCACGGCGGTGACCAGATCCGCGTAGGCGTCCATTGGACGGGCTGCCACGATAGCCGCGGCGCTCTCCGACGAAAGGTACTCGATGTAGTCGAGCTCGTCTGCGACCACCTCGTCGCTGTTGACGAACAGCATCAGCCGGTCTTCGGCGGACAGCTCGCTGTCGCCCATGCGCCCGTTGGCCTCCCAGCTGGAGATGTAGTCGCGCAGGTGGGTGAGCGCGTCGATGCCCAGATCGGGCTGGGCGAGCAAGGTGTCGATGCTGTCGTATTCTCGGATGTAGGTCACCGTGGTGGCGCGCTGGGTGACGGCGGTGGCCTGGGTGGCGGTGAGTCCGACCGAGGGGCTGAAGGTGCCGGTGTACAGCTCGACTTCGGTGAGCTGGCCACGGGTGGCCCAGTTGGCGATCTCGAGGACCATGCACTCCTGCTCGGCGTCCAGCGCGACGCTGTCGCCCCCCGAGGACCAGGAGCCCCCCTCGCAGCTGATGCCGGACTCGGACGGGCAGGCGGCCTGCAGGTCGGACCATGCGTTCTCGGTGAAGTAGGAGATCCCCGCCAGCTCCTCGCAGCTGGTGATGGTGTCGATGCTGTCGCTGTCGGTGCAGCCCGAGCAGCGGGTGCCGCTCTGGCAGTTCGCGGAGTCGTTCTGGAGGTCTTCGATGATGCTGGACGAGAGGGCCGAGCCGTTGGCGTCGGGATCGAGGCCGAAGTCACATCCGGCGTCGGCCAGCCAGGTCAGGGCGCAGGCCAGGTCGAAGGTGTAGACACCTTCGAGGCTCGACGACTCGTGGCGGGAGGAGTCGCAGGTGCCCGCGTCGGTGGCGCTGGCGGCGGTCTCGGTGGCGTCCTTGGCGCCCACCGGGCCCGCAGGTAGCTGGGCGGTGGGGGGCGGCTCGCCGCTGTTGCAGGCGAGCAGAGCGACGGCAGGCAACCAGGCCAGGGGAAGAGCCACGGGTCCTCCAGGGTGCGCAGGGG
>CAZHIK010000645.1:0-5683 GCA_964532635.1 uncultured Enterobacterales bacterium | reverse complement strand
GCCCCAGACGCTGTCAAGGGCGCGCTGGATGCGCTCGAGCACGGGCAGGTCGGGCTCGCGCTCGGTCCACCAGGCCAGCAGCCTCCAGAAGGCCCCGATCAGGAAGTGGCCCGAGCCACAGGTGGGGTCCAGCAGGCGGAAGTGCTCGCTGGCCCGCATCAGCTCGGCGGGATCGAAGACCTCGAGCGCCGGGGTCAGGCTGTAGTCCAGGATGTAGGACTCCACGAAGTCCGGCGTCTGCAGCAGAGCGTAGCGCTTGCGGACGTCCTTGTCTAGGTCTTGGTAGAGGTCGCCCAGGAAGCGCGAGTCGAAGGCGCCGTCGGACCAATCCCACAGCAGGTTGCCGCGACCGTCCTCGTCGTGCCACAGCTCCCAGAGCCGCTCGCAGATGGCCTCGTTGGGCAGGCCGGGCTCGTCCTCGCCCGGCTCGAACACGTCGGGGAAGTCGCGTTCGAGGTCGCGCAGAATCCAGGCCAGGAAGCTGCGGCGGCCTAGGTTGGGGGCCAGGTCGCGGAAGGCGCGGTAGCCTCGCTGGCCACGGATGCGGATGGGTTCGAGCAGGCCCAGGTCCTCGAGCACACGCACGTAGACGCTGCGCAGCAGGAAGAGCACCGCTGCGCGGCCACAGGCAACCTTGAGCCAGGTCTCGTAGTTGCCCCCGACCTCTTCGGCCTCGAAGCGAGCGCGCATGCGCTGCTGGACGGGGCCGGGCTCGCGGGCGGTGGTCAGAAGATCGGCGGCGGTGGCCTTGTGCAGCTTCTGCAAGGCCTTGAGCAGCTTCTTGTAAGCGGCGTCTTTCATCTGGTCTCCACCACGCTGTTGCGGCTGCGTACGTCTTCGGGCTCGAGGTACACGGGGGCCATGTCGGGGGTGCAGGTCATGGGCTGGCGGCCGTTGAGCATCACCCGGCCGTCGTGCACGCCACCCGGCACGGCCAGCACCACCAGGCCGAAGCGGCCACCGCGGGCCTGGTCGTACAGGGCATCGAGCCAGGGCAGCAGGCCCAGGGTGCCCAGCAGGGCCGGGCGGCCCAGCACGGTGACGGTGCCGGGGACGGCGGGCTGCAGGGCGCGATCCATGGCTGCCTCGAGCTCGCGCCGGGCCCAGCCCCAGCTGGCCTTGGCGTCGCCGTCGAAGAACAGGGCGTCGTCCCACAGCCCGGCCTGCTTGAGGGCCTGGATCAGGGTGCGGTCCACGTCCACGAAGCGCACCCGCTCATCTCCCAGGGCACCGGCCAGGCCGCGAGCCAGTAAGGGGGCCAGCTGGTGGTGGTGGGCCTTGTCCAGCGCCACCACGCGGTAGCCGCCGGCACCGGCCGCCACGGCCAAATCCTGCAGGCCGGGGGGCAGGGTGGTCGAGGCCAGCGCCACCCGCACCCGGCGCACGTCGTCGTCCAAGGGGTCGGGGGCGCTGCGCTCGGGGGCCTCGGCAGCGCAGGGATCCCGCAGCACGCCGTCCACCAGATCCAGCCCCACCAACCGCAGGGCTTCGGCCAGCGGCTCAGCCTCGTCGGGCATGGTCAGGCCCGGCAGGCGCTGATCGAGCCATTCGCACAGCTCGGCCCGAGTCCAGCCGGGGCGCAGCGCGTCGCGAAGGGCGCGCAGACCGACGTCCAGTGGCAGGGGGGGAACGTAGAGCCGGCCCGAGGCTTCCTGCAGCACCGATCCCGCCAGGGGGCGCAGGGCCTGGAGCAGGGCGCGTTCGTTCACGCCGCGCTGCTCGAGGTACTGGCGCTCGCCTGGCTCCAGCACGGACCACAGGGCATCGGCGGCCTGGGCGGGGCCCACGAGGTCGTGGGCGCAGGTCTGTTCTAGCGCAGCTGCGAGCTGCTCGATGCGCTCGGGCGTCCACGGTGGGGCGGTGACCAGGGCCAGATCCTGCAGGCGGGACGGCCTGCGTTCGGGCTGCAGGAGCACGGCAGCCAGGCGGGCCCAGCCTTGGACCGAGGCGCTGCCGTCGCTGGGGAGCCGACGCCCCAGGGCCTGGCCCATGGCGTTCAGGCTGCGGAAGCCCTCGGCGCCAAGCAGCTCGCGACACTGCTGCAGGAAGTCGACCGTGGGCGCGTCGTCCGCCCGCAGCCGCTCCACCGCGCTGGCCGCGCCCTGGTCCACCCGCTGCCGGGTGACCCCGAGCCGCTCGACCGCCTCGCTGGCGCTGCGAACCTGACCATCGTCGAGTCCGCACAGGGCCGCGAGGGCCTCGAACTCGCCGACCGCCAGCCAGGTGGCGGTGGCGCGGTGCAGGGCGTCCAAGGTGGCGAAGCTCTGGGGGGCGTGCAGGTTGCCCAGGGCCTCACGCAGCTTGTCGATGCGGGTGCTGCCGACCCCAGGCAGGGCGCGCAGGCTGGCCAGGGGCAGGGCCGCGAGCTGGCCTACGGTGCCGATGCCCAGCTCGGCGAGCTGGCGCTTGACGCCTTTGGTCAGCCCGCGCCCCAGGCTGGTCAGGGGGCGCTCGTCGCCCACCAGGGGCGGGAACACGGCGGGGCCCGGGTTAACCGGAGGAGCGGCGTGGAGCTGAGGCCAGCGCTGGCGGGCCTTCTCACCCCAGGCCAGCAGCTCGCGGATGGTCTTGGCCCCGACGTTGGGCAGGCGCTTCAGATGGCCGCGCTCGAGCCCGCCGAGCTGGCTGAGCTGGCCGATGCCCAAGCGGGCCAGGGCGCCGGTGGCTCGCTTGGACAGCGTGAGGGTCGAGACAGGGCTGCTTGGCTCGCTGTCAGCCGGAATCTCCGCATTCGGAGCCGCGGGGATGGGCACCGGAATGTTGACCTGGGCTCCGGACATAGGCTCGCCATCCAGGGCGTACATCAGGGCCGCGAGCGCCTGTTCGGCGTCGGCGGGACGTGCAGCAGGGTCGGTGGAGAGTGCCTTGGCGACGGCCTGGGCCAGGTGGGCCTGGGCTTCGGCGTCGAAGCTGTCGGGCAGGGCGGTCGGGTCGAGGTCGGGGGGCTGGTCGGTGCTCGGTGTGCCCCCCGGGAAGGGGTGCAGGCCAGTGAGCAGCTCCCAGCAGACCAGGGCCGCGGCGTAGAGATCCTGGGCGACGCTCCAGCCCTCGGCTTTCCACAGGGCGGGGTCCTTGTAGTTGACCGACCCCAGGGTCAGCTCACCCGGGGTGCCGATGGTGGTCGCGATGCCCAGGTCGAGCAGGGTGGGCGCCATAGTGTCGGGGTCCAGCACGATGTTGCTGGGCTTGACGTCCCGGTGCAGCCAGTTGGCCCGGTGCAGGGCTCCCAGGGCGGCGTAGAGGCCCTCAAGGAAGCAACGGAGCTGGGCAGGGGTGAGCGGATCGCCCGCGCCGGCCTGCTCGTCCAGGCGGACGCCGTCGGCGAAGCCGGTGAGCAGCATCAGCCGGCCGTCGGGCAGGGGCTCGTAGCTGGCGAAGCGCACGATGTTGGGGTGGATCACCGCGCGCAGCACGTCGGCCTCGCGGTCCAGGGTTTCGTGCCGGTCGGCCGGGGCCACCTTCATGGCCAGGGCCTGGCCGGTCTGGAGCTGGCGCACTCGCCAGACCGGGCCGGTGGCGCCCTGGCCGATGGGGGCCTCGAGCTCGTACAGGTCGCGCAGGACCTTGCCCGCCTCGAGGTCCACCGCGTGGGGCTGGCGCGGCGTGGCTGAAGGCAGCAGTCCCTCCAGCACCGCCAGGGCTTCGGCTGCGTCGGCCGGGCGGTCCTGAGGCTCGATGGCCAGCAGGTTGGCTACGAGCTGTTGCAGCTCCAGGGGCAGGCTGCGCTCCTGCAGCGCCATGGGGCCGGGGCGCGCGAAGCCCACCACGTCCTCGGCCTTGGCGAACAGGGCTTGGCCCGTGAGCAGCTCATGCAGCACGGCGCCCAGGGAGAACAGGTCCGAGCGCGGCGTGGACGCACCCAGGCGGAAGACCTCAGGGGCGATGCAGCGGAAGGCGGGGTCCTCGAGCAGGCTGCCGGTCATGGTGGCGTCGGTGGCGGCGAACTCGCGGGAGAGGTCGAAGGCGCAGAGGCGCAGCTCGCGGGGCTCGGGGTGGGGCTCCACCAGCACTACGTCGGGGGAGAGCCGTCGGTGGATCACCTCGGCGTCGTGAACGGCCTGCAACGCGGCGGTCAGCCTTCGGGCGATCTCGACCCGGGCCGTGATGCCGGCGCGCTCGAACTCCTGCAGCCAGGTGGCCAGGCTGATCAGGTGGCTGGTGTCCTCGAAGGGCAGCACCACCCGCGGCGGGTCGGCGGCGGTGAAGAAGCCGTGCATACGCACCACGTCGGGCACGCCCCAGAGCTTCTCCTGCACCGTGGCCTCGCGCAGGGCCCGGGCCCGCACCTTGTCGGCCTGTGCCGCGCTGACCGTGGGCAGGTCGTAGACGCGCAGCACGTAGTGGCGCTCGTTGGCGCGGTTCTTGGACAGCCAGGCGGTGTAGGCCGCAGCCGGAGCGCTGAGCTGCTGTTCCAGGTCGTAGTCGCCGATGACCGTCTGGCGGGGCAGGTCCTGGCCCTCGTCGGTGATGAGCTTGCGCAGCCAGCCGCGGTGTTTGGACGACAGGGCGAAGGTCATCCCGTAGGTGTGGGGATCGCTCAGGGCCTGCGCGATGCCGTCGCGGGTCTTGACGAAGGGCTGCCAGTCCGAGGTCAGGTGCACCTGTGCGCCGGGCACGGTCACGAAGACCACGGCCTGCACCCACAAGCCCCGCAGGTCCCGCCGCCGGCCCGCGATCCAGGACTTGAGCACGCGAGCCTTGTCATCGTTCAGGGTGATGGGCGAGGGCACCCACTTGCCGTCGTCGAGCTGCCAGCGGTCGCGGTTGCCGCGGATCTGGCCTCGGTATGCCTTGAGCTCCACCGCGTAGACCCCGTGGGGGCAGACCACGATGACGTCGTGCTCGTAGGTCTCGGCCGGGCGCCGGCCCGTGGGCAGGTGCACGTTGGCGTAGAGATCGAAGTTTTTGGGCAGGGCCTTGCGCAGGAACTCGATGCCTTCGGCCTCGGCCTGGTGGCAGGGCGTTCCGATGGAGAACAGCCGGGCCATCTCAGCTCTCCCCGTTCTTGCGCCGGACGCGCGGCACGCCGGCCAGGTAGGAGCGCTCGAACATGCTCTGGCCCACGCAGGCCTCGAGGCAGCGCGCCGCGGCGTCGGGGGTGAGGGCCCAGAGCAGGGCGGCCTCGGACTGCTGGCAGGCCCAGTCGTCCATGGCCTCGACCCGGCCCTCAGCCTGGAGCTGGCGTTCGAGCACCCAGCCGAAGGCCAGGGGATCGGGATCGCCGCGGCGAACGCGAGTGGGGCCGCGGTTTTTCTCGCGGGGTTCGAGGCAGCCAAGGTTGGTGAGGATGCCGACGACGCAGGAGCGTGTCTTGCGCCGGGAAGCGGCGCCGCGTGAGGGGTCGATGAACTCGTCGACGAAGGAACCCCAGCGCTCGGTGGAGATCCAGCCGGCATCGTGGGGGGCGAGAGGGCGCTCGGCTTCGATGAGGGCAGGCAGGACCATCTCGCGCTGAGCCACGAGCGTCCAGTCGTGGGCCAGGCCGTAGCGGGCGAAGAACAGGTCGTCCCGGCGTCGGGGGGAGCCGTGCTGGAACAGGCGCAGGAAGCGGCTGTCGGTGATGTGCTCGCCGTCCAGGTCGAAGATCAGCTTCTGGGTGACGGTCAGCAGCGTGCGGCGGTACGCTGGTTCGGCCTGGTGCAGTTCGTCCTCGGCGGCCTGCTTCCACTCATCGAGGGTCTGG
>CAZHIK010000644.1:0-5685 GCA_964532635.1 uncultured Enterobacterales bacterium | reverse complement strand
CTCCTTGCTCCAGGGTGAGTTCGATGGTGACGGCAAGGTCGACCTTCTCCGCGCGTTCTGGAGCGGTGGTTTCAGCGACGTACTCGTCGAGGTTCTTCCGGGCTCGGGCGGAGAACCCACCTCGCCGTCTCGGCTGGAGTCTGCGGTCTTGATCCCCGATGGCAATGGCGTCGGCTTGATAGACGCTGGAAGTTCCTGGGCCTTGGGCGAAGGCGATGACCAGTGGGCGAGGCGTTGGAGTTCCGAAGCCATGGGCGGTCGGTTCCTTGCCTGGATGGACCTCGAGCAGGACGGGGTACTCGAAGCCATTGTCCAGGAGGGGGAGCATGACCTGGCACTGCTTCGCTGGACTGGCGAGGCGTGGAACAGAGAGCGCATCGCCAAGATCGCCGTGTTCGGGGATTGGTCTGGGCTTCGCAAGGACGGAATCGCCGTGGCCGACCTCGACGGCGACGGTGACGAAGACCTCGCGCTGGGAGATCGCCAACGAGGGGCCATCGCCTTGCTCGAGAACACGGGGACGAACCTTGTGCATCACCAGGAGCGAACGCTGCCTGTACTGGACGAAGGCCACGACAGCAGGGAATGGCTCTGTGGGCTCGAGGCGGCCGACCTGGACGGCGATGCGCTGCCAGAGCTCTTGCTCCCCTCCTGTGGGTTCGAGAGGAAGGGGGCTCACGAGGCCAAGATCTGGAGCAACTCGGGTGGCTTCGTGTTCGAGCGCGTGCCCTTGCCGCCCTCATTGCGAGAGACGCACCCCTCTACAGGGATGCTGCCCTTCGACGTAGACGAGGATGGGCACATCGACCTGCTGGACTTCAGCAACAACGACGACGGCCTGGCGACTCCGTCCCACAGGCTCTGGTACAACACCGGGCAGCGAGGCCATCGACAGTGGCAACTGCGCGTTGCCATGCCCGGCGGGGGCTCCGTCCCTATCGGAACCCGCCTGCTCGCCACCGGGAGCCCTGGCTGGACCGTGGTCGTGCGGACGGCAGATCCCCTGTACGTGCCTTCTTTCATCCACGGATCCTTGCTCGGCTTCTTGCCAGATGGGAGGATTCTGGCGACACCGCTGCCTGCGGGTCTGGACACGGCGACAAGCGTGACATTGGCCGACGCTGAGCTTCCCGAACTCTTCGCTCCTGGGCGAGTGCCGTTCGTTGCCGGCTCGACCATGACGCCGTTCGAGGGATTGCTGTTCCACGCGACCGGTTCGGACTGGGACCTCCATCTGTACGAAACAGGCCTCCAGCTATCCACAGCGTCGGGCTTGGTGAACCACGAGCTGAATGTGTACAGCCAGGGACTCGGCTGTCCTGCCGACGATTTCTGCCTGTTCCTCGAGCAGCTCAATGAAGGGGGCTACCGACCGGTCCTGCTCGACACGCACATGGGCAAGCTCACCCCCCTGGAGAGCCCTGGAGACATGAGCATCGCAGCGGCCACCGCCAACGGCAGGTCATGGACCTCCAGTAGCCACTCTCTCTGGGAGCGAGAACCCCACTCGTACAAGCTACTCGAAGGCAGTCGAGGCACAGACCTGGACATCAACTGCGAGGGCCTGGCCTTCAACGGCTCGCAGCTCGCTTGCTGTGCCGACGATCCCCCCAGGATCCTGGCCTACGATCCGGACACCTGGGAGGCGGTGCAGAGCTGGCAGACCGAACCCGGTGGTGCTTGCGACATCCTCGCTACCACGGATGGCTGGCAGGTCCAGACAGCGACCGGGTTCGCGTGGCTGGGCAAGGATGGGACAGAGGAAGAGGTGTGGCTCGGTGCCAGCCCACGGCTCGTCGAAGGCGAGGCTGGAAGCTGGGCGATTGGACCCCACTGGGCGCTGTTGATCGATACAGAAGCGAGGAACGTGGTCGGCGGCCTGGTCGCTTCTGGCGTCGGCGCCCTCATGCCGGTGCCCACGGGCGGAGAAGCGGGCATTCATTGAGTGCGGATCGCGGGGGGCTCGAAGGAGCCCGAGCTTCCAGGCGAGGCTAAGACTGCACGATGCGTCCTCGGATGGACATCGACTCCGGGGACCGCGCACACCTCGAAGCACATGACTTCGTCGGAGCCGACATGGGCACCATCCACATCACTGGCGACAACGTAGACCACACCCTCCCCCTCGCGGCGACCACACTCCTCGGACGGCACCAGATCTGTACCTGGGTCTTGGATGGACCACAGATTCCGACCTTCTGGATCGAGCTGAGGTGGACCGAAGCGGGCTGGGCCTGGCGAGAGCTTGGAGGCGACGCCCGCGGGCCAAGGAAAATTGCTTCTGCGCTGGGAGCGGACTGGTGGCTGATAGATCAAGGGCAGCGTATCAACGGGCGAGGACTGCGAGTCGTGCTCGAAGAGGATGGACCTCCCGAGTGCTTCGTGGTCGAGAGAGCCACGGGAAGGGTCTACGATGGCGATGACCTCCACGAGCTGATCGCAGATGAGTTTCCCGATCCGCTTCCTATCGACTGGGAGCGGAGAACGGACCCGTGTCCCCCGTTGCGGGACGGCTCGGCGTTCTCCGTGGGCGGACGAGTGTACAGGTACCATGAAGAGATCGCGCCCACGGTCACGGCGCGTGGAGCGTTGGACCTTCGGAGCCCCTCCTGCCACCTCGATCTGACGATCGGGTCCGGCAAGCCCATCCTGAGCATCTCTGACGGCTCGTTAGAGTGCAGGCTCTCCACGCTGGCGCTCTGGGCACTCGTCCCTTACATCGAGGCACGTCGCGCGGACATGCCGAAGGGGGGATGGCTGTTCTTGGACGAAGCGTATAGCCGCTGGACGGAGCTACATCCCAACCCCACCAGCGGCCCAAAGCGCATCGAACAGGACCGTTCTCGAGTGTGGCGAGCCGTCGTCGCGAGTGGAGTCGTGGTCCCCAAGACGAAGGACGTCAGCGGTGGCAAGCCCAACACCCTCTTCGACGGCCAGAAGGACAGGGGCCGACGTGGTCGGACCCGGCTGGCGCTGCCTGCCGAGCGGGTCCACCTTCACTGGGAGGATGACGAGAGGGCGCGACAGGGGTGAACCGGAGGCCTGAGCGGAACACCAATGAACCGGCAAGGTGAGGCATCGACCGGCCCAAGAGAGCTGTAGCGTGAAGAGCGTGCAGGAACGCCCCTGTGCGCGGCTGTCTTGGAGTCCCCGTGTCTCGATTCCTGTTGAACGCCCTCGCGCCCGCGAGGCTCCAAGTCCCGCACTCCCGCAGCACGGGTGCGCCCATGCGCTATCATCTGGCCTTGGCCGCTTGTGGCCTGGTTTGTTCCGCTTGTCCCGACCAGGACCTCGGCATCCGGAACTCCGATCCGACGGCCGAGATCACTAGCCACAACACCGACAGCCACCCCTACACTGGCATGGAGACCTTCTATGGCGCGGTCGACGACCCGGACCACCCCATTGAGGACCTGCTGGTGTCCTGGACCTACGACGGCACAGAGGTCTGCCCGGAGCTTGCCCCCGACACCAATGGCAACTCGATGTGCGACGTTGCCCTCGAGAGCGGTGAGCACACCGTCGCGCTCCGGGTGGAAGATCCCCTCGGCGGCTTGGGGGTCGCCTCTCTGACCTTGACAGTGACGGACCACGGGGACCCATGGGCCGAGATCACCTCACCCACCTCCGACGGCGTCTACTACAGCAACCGGCTGATCACGTTCATGGGAGTGATTGGCGACGAACTGGATGCCCCGGACGAGCTCAAGGCCGGGTGGAAATCGTCCCTCGACGGCGAACTGGATGTCGAGTCGTCCCCCGACGGAAGTGGAAACATTGTCGGTGCCGGCAACCTCTCCGAGGGAGAGCACCAGATCACCCTGACGGCCGAGAATACTGGAGGAGGGACCGGCGTCGCCACCGTCATCATCGAGGTAGGCCCGTCCAACACCGCCCCCGAGGGTGAGATCATCGCGCCCAGTGACGGCGACAGCTTCATGTTCGGCGAGAGCGTCACCTTCGAGGCTGTCTGCAGCGACCCGGACGTTCCCGCGGACTGGCTCGAGGTGACCTGGACCAGCGACCAGGACGGAGAGCTCGCGACATCGACGCCGGCGTCGGATGGTTACGTCACGTACACCGCCTCGGACTTGGCGATCGGCACCCACCGGATCACCATGCAGGTGGAAGACGAAGTCGAGGAGATCTTCACCACCGGCATCACCATCCACATAGGCGGCGGCCCCAGCTGTGCCATCACCCAGCCGGCCACGGGCGAGACCTACTACACCAACGACGTGATCACCTTCGCGGGGTCCGCCGACGCCGACGATGTCTCACCGACAGACCTGATCATCTCCTGGGAGTCCAGCATCGACGGCGTCCTGAACGAAGACGCCCCGGAATGGGATGGCTCCCTGGAGTTCGCGGGGGGCCCACTGACCGAAGGTGACCACACCATCACCCTCTCATGCTCCGACGACGCGCTAACCTCGACCGACACCATCGTGCTCGGCGTCGAGGACTGCATGCGCACCTGGTACCGTGACGTGGACGGCGACGGATACGGGCGGGACGACGACTACTACGACGACTGCGACGAGCCGTCCGGCTATTCCACCACCAGCGGCGACTGCGACGACAGCGAGGCCTCTGTCTACCCCGGCGCGACCGAGGTATGCGACGACCTCGACAACGACTGTAACGGCGACGTGGACGACGGCGTGACCTACACCAACTACTACCCGGACGCCGATGGCGACGGGTACGGCGACGCCAGCGGCTCCCCGATCAACGACTGCATCGCGCCCTCGGGCTACATCGACAACTACGGCGACTGCGACGACACCGACGCGACCATAAACAGTGGCGCGACGGAGACCTGCGACGGGGTGGATGAAGACTGCGACGGCGTGGTCGACAACGGCTTCACCTACTCGACCTGGTACCCAGACGCCGATGGCGACGGGTATGGCGACTCGTCATCCGCCACGTCTTGGTGCGCGTCGATCTCCGGCTACACCACCACCGGCGGTGACTGCGACGACACGGACTCCTCCATCAACCCGTCGGCCACCGAGACTTGCGACGGCGTGGATGAAGACTGCGACGGCACCATCGACGACGGTATCACCTACTCCTACTGGTATCCGGACTCCGATGGTGACGGATATGGAGCCTCCAGCGGCGCCACCTACGATTGCGTTGGTCCTGCTGGCTACGTCACCGACAACAGCGACTGCGACGACGGCGACTCCTCTATCAGCCCAGCCGCTACCGAGATCTGCGACGGGGTCGACAACGACTGCGATGGTTCCGTCGATGAAGGCTTCACGTACAGTACCTGGTATCGGGACTACGATGGCGACGGCTACGGCAGCTCCAGCTCATCGACCTCCTCCTGCGAGAGCTCTGTCAGCGGCTATGTCACGAACTCATCCGACTGCGACGACTACGACTCGTCGATTCACCCCGGTGCGTCCGAGTCGTGCAACGGGGACGACGACGACTGCGATGGCTCCACAGACGAAGGCCTTTCGTTCTACTACTCCTACGATGACTACGACGGCGACGGCTACGGAGATCCCTACGACTCCGACTACGACTGCTACACCCCTAGCGGCAACGTCACCAACTCCAGCGATTGCGACGACACCGACTCCAGCATCAACCCCGGCGAGACCGAGATCGGCTGCGACGGCATCGACCAGGACTGCAGCGGGTCCGACTGGGGCTCCCTGCAGT
>CAZHIK010000643.1:0-5691 GCA_964532635.1 uncultured Enterobacterales bacterium | reverse complement strand
ATCCATGTCCCGTAGGATCCGCACCAGCAGGGGAATCTCGATCCCCACCAGCACCCCGATCGAGGCGCACAGGCCGTAGAACAGCACCGGGAACACGGGCTGGGCGAAGGCGTTGATCGCGAACATCGCGATGGAGCTGCAGCCCCCCACCAGCCCGATGACGATCTCCAGCTCGACGAAGGTCCGCAGCAGCCGCCGGCGCACGAAGCGCGCCAGGTAGGCCCCCACCCCCATCGCGCAGAGGAAGGTGCCGATGACCAGGGAGAACTGGGTGACCGCGTCCCCCATCAGGTAGGAGGACACGGCGCCTGCGACCAGCTCGTAGACCAGTGCACAGGCCGCGACCACGAACACCGAGCCCAGCAGGACCCAGCGCCCGGCGTCGCGCAGCGCGGGGACGCGCTCGCTCACACGGATTCCTGGATCAGATGATAGCCGCGGCGATGATGACCGACAGGCCGATGATCACCGAGCCGATGATGATGCCCAGCGAGGTGTTCTGGTCCTCCTCGATCTCCTTGCGGACCGAGAACGGGCAGACCATCGTGACGATCCAGAACCCGGCCGCGAAGACCGCCATCCCGACCACCACGTAGATCACCGTCCAGATCAGCTGGGCGAACATTTCGGCCCCGAAAAACTCTCCCATGCTCCTGCCTCCCGTCCGCCTACTTGCCCCCCGCCAGGCCGCCGCCCTGGTGGGAACGATGATAGTAGAAGAAGAACATCCCGTACCCGTGGGTGCTGCCGTCGCGAAGGCTGACCTCGCGCGGATACTCGGCCCTGGGCGCCCCCAGGTTGGTCGCGGTCGCGGCACCTGCCGCCAGGGTCGCCCCGGTCAACAGCACCGCCACGCCCCGGATGATCCAGCTCATCGTCGCGCCTCCCTGGCAGCATCGCTAGTCATCGTCGTCTCCCCCGCCGAGCTTCTGGTGTGCCTGCATCGCCAGCAGGAACACCAGCGCGCAGAGGATCGTGCTGACGATGAAGAAATGGTAGAGCGCCGCCCCCGTCTCCACGGTCACCCACAGGTCGTGGCTGGCCTCGTCCGCCGACGTCGACTCCCCATGCCCGCTCACCCCCTGGACCAGCAGCTGGTAGCTTCCGCCCCGGGGCACCTTGATGTATTTGCTGGTGCTGCGGCTGCCCTCGGACCAGCTCTCGCCGCCGCTGCGCCCGTGGTAGTACCCCATGTCCGCGTCGAGGACGTGGGCGACGGTCTCCTCGCCCTCGACCACCGCCAGGTTGACCGCCATCCAGGCATTGCTCAGCCCGCTGGCCTCCAGCTTGATCTTGAGCAGCTTCCCCCGATCCGGCACGGCGAACGCCGAGGTGAACGCCCCCTCGGTGACCTGCTCGGAGGTGAAGGATTCGCTCAACACCTTTGATCCCGAGACCCAGCAGTAGGCCAGCGCCACGCCGTTGATCACCGCGGCGACCGCCGCGATGGCCAGCACGCGCTTCACCGCGTGGACCCGCTCGGCGACGCTGGTGGTCTTCTCCTGGCCGGCCACGTCCTGGCGGCCCAGGCCCCGTCGCAGGGCGCTGATGGGCAGCGCCGCCCCCAGGCCGAACTCCTGCTGCTCGCCCTCCCAGGTCACCTCGTACTGCTCGGATCCGCCGCCCTCGATCGAGGTCTCCAGGTAGCGAACGCGATCGCCAACCCGAGCCACCCATGGCAGCGAGCCGTCCACGTAGCGCAGCTCGTACTCACCGGTCTCGGCCACCACCCAGCGGCGGCCGTCGCCGGTCTCGAGTCGGTCGGTGGCGCCCAGGCCTCCCACCGAGCCGGCGGGCATGACGTGGGTCGGCCGAGACCAGGACCACTGTCCGTCGTACTCGGACAGCCAGAGGGATCCGCGGCTGGGGTGGTACAGCAGGTAGTCGCGGGTGACCTCGCTCAGGTCTCCCTCCTCGATATGGGCCATGCGTGCGATGACTTCGTGGGCCACCCCCTTGAAGCGGAAGCGTTCGCCCAGATCCAGGTCGAAGCTCCAGCGCCGGGACGCGCCCTCGCCCAGCACCGCCACCTCGTCGGCGCTCAGCTCCAGGTGGCTCCCGCAGTGCCCGCAGACCACCAGCTTGGCCTGGTCGTCCTTGACCGCGTTGGGCGACCCACAGGAGGCACAGCGGATGGCGCGTGCCTCGTGGGGAGGCCGCGGCTGGCCCTGGCCCAGCCCGAAGCGCTCACGGTCGATGCCGCTCACCAGTCCTTCCCCTCGTCATCCAGCTGCAGGGAGGCGAACTTGAGCCAGCGGCCCACGAAGACGCTCGGCGGATCGTCGTCGTACTCGATCCCCAGGTTGTAGCGACCGTCGCGGGAGGAGGCGTCCACGAAGCCGTAGGTCTCCCCCACCTCGAACTCACGGGGAAGGTCGCCCTCGACGCCGATGCACTCGGCCAGGCCCTTCTCCTCGACCACGAAGACCTGCTGCCGCGCCGTGAAGGCCCGGCCCACGCGGAGCTGCTTGAAGGGCTCGACCGCGACCCCCTCGACCCGCGTCTGCAGTGACAGTTCGTGGTTGTCCTCGGTCAGCCACACCAGCGAACCGTCCGCCTGCTCCAGGGCCCACTCGTCCCAGAATCCGCGGTCGAAGTTATATCGCGCCCGCCCCAGGACCACGAAGCGCTTGTCGAACAGGGAACCCGTCGCCCCGGTGAACAGCCGCGTGAACCCCGTGGGCAGCACCGCGTGCTTGCCCGCCGCCCGGACCTTCTCCCGGTCCCAGTGGACCGAGGTACCGCAGTACTCACAGCGGTACATCAGGACGCCCGGGTTGTGGATATCGTGGCCCGCGCCACAGGACGGGCAGTTCACGCTGGCTACCGGCATCGCGGTTCGTTCCCCTCGCGCGGGGTCATGATAGGCGAGGTCGCCCCCTGGGGCCAGATCTCAGGGAGGGGGCATGTGGAACAGCTCACGGGTCTCCGCGGGGCTGGCGATCTCGCGTCCAGTCTCCCGGGCGATCCCCACCATCGCCTCGATCAGCGCGCCGTTCGACGGCGCCTTGTTGCCGTCGGGGAGGTAGAAGGTGTCCTCCAGCCCCGTGCGCAGGTTGCCCCCCAGCTCGGCGGCCCGGCGGTGGAGGTCCCAGACCTCGGAACGGCCGATGCCGATCACCTGCCAGGTGGCTCCCTCGGGCAGCTCGTCGATCAGCAGGGGAAGCCAGGCCGGCTTGGCCGGCATCCCGCTGGCGACCCCCATGATCAGCGACACGTCGATCGGCGGCTCCAGCAGCCCCACGTGGCGGAAGAGGTCGACCGAGCGCAGGATGCCGGTGTCGAAGCACTCGCACTCGCCGAGGATCCCCCGCTCCCGCATGAACAGCGCGAACTGCTCGACCTTCTCCACCGGGTTGTCGAACACCAGCGGGGGCCAGGCCCAGGCACCCCCGCGGGTGACCTTGAGGTAGTTGAGGGTACCGGCGTTGAGCGCGGCCATCTCCGGCCGCACCCGGTCCAGGCAGGCCAGGGGGCCGGAGATGTCCGGGCCCATGACCCCCGTCGACAGGTTGATCACCACCCCCGGGCAGGCCTCGCGGATCGCCGCGCAGACGGCCTCCGAGTCGTCCGGGTCCCAGGACGGAAGGTAGCCCATCCCCGGCTGCTGATTGCGCACGTGGGTGTGCATGATCGTCGCGCCGGCGTCGAAAGCCTCCTTCGCCGACGCGGCCATCTGCTCGGGCGTGACCGGCACGGGGAAGCGGTTGGGATCGGTCAGCACGCCGGTGAGCGCGCAGGTGATGACGGCCTTGTCCTTGTTCACGGATGTCCCTCCACTGGGAGGTCCAGCATAGTGACGTCGGCCCTTGTCTGCTAGAACTGCTCCCCGGAGGACCCATGGCGCTGCACCACGAGATGACTGTCCCGGCTCCCCCCGACCGCGTGGCCGAGCTGCTCTGCTCCGAACGCTACAGCATGACCCAGCAGAAGGCGCGGGAGGACTGCGTCGACGCCCGCTACGAGGCCAAGGGCGAGACCGACGACCACCTCGAGTTCGACGTCCACCTGGTGAGCTACGCCCACAAGAAGACCGGCAAGCTGGACCGCAGCAAGACCGAGAACTCCACCACCGCCTACCGCTACGACAAGGCCAGGCGGACGCTGCACTGGAAGCACCACGGCTCCCACGGGGATCGGGTGGACGTCCACGGCGACACCCGGCTGGTGGCCGAGGGCGCCGACTCGACCCGCATCATCCGCGACGTGACTATCGACATCCGGATCCCGGTCATCGGCCGGGCGATCTCCAAGGTGGTCGAGAGCAAGTTCCGCCAGAGCTTCGACGGGGTCGCCACGCTGATCCGCGAGATGCTGGCCGAGGACGGCTGAGCCCGGCCGCCATCGATGGCACCCGCACCCCCCCCCGGCGGTCGCGACACCGACGAACACCACGACGGTGACGTGGGCCTGGACACCGAGCAGGACGAGAAGGTCCGCCGTCCACCCCTGTACCGGGTGCTGCTGCACAACGACGACTACACCACCATGGAGTTCGTGGTGATGATCCTGATGGACGTCTTCCACCACCCCCGGGAGCGGGCCGTGCGCGTGATGCTGGCCGTGCACGAGCAGGGGGTCGGCGTGGCCGGCGTCTACACCCGGGAGATCGCCGAGACCAAGGTGGCCCGCGTCACCGAGCTGGCGCGGGACCGCGAGTTTCCGCTGCTCTGCACCCTGGAGTCCGCATGATCGGCAAGGATCTGGAGCAGTCCTTCGGCCGCGCCGTGGCCGACGCCCGAGCCCGCCGCCACGAGCTGCTGACCCTCGAGCACCTGCTCCGGGCGCTGCTGGACGACCCCACCGGTCGGGGCATCCTGGCTGGCTGCGGAGTGGATCCCGAGGAGCTCGCCGTCGAGCTGGACGAGCACCTGGAGGACCAGCCGCGGGTGTCCGCCGGTCGAGAGGTGGAGGTCTCCCAGACCCTCGCGGTGACCCGGGTGCTGCAGCGGGCGGCGGTGCACGTTCAGTCCTCGGGCAAGGAGGAGATCGACGCGGGTGACGTGCTGGCGGCCATGTTCCGTGAGCCGGACTCCACCGCGGTCTACCTGCTGAACAAGCGCAACGTGAGCCGGCTGGACGTGCTGGAGGTGCTGTCCCACGGGGCGACCGGAGACGACCGCGAGCCGGCGGGGGGTGACGGCAAGGGGTCCGGGCGTCGCGAGGAGAACGTCGAGGATCCCCTGGCTGCCTTCACCACCGAGCTGGTGGCGCGGGCACGGGATGGGCAGCTCGACCCCCTGGTGGGCCGCAAGGCCGAGCTGCAGCGGACCATGCAGGTGCTCTGCCGGCGGCGTAAGAACAACCCCGTGTTCGTGGGCGAGTCCGGGGTCGGCAAGACGGCGATGGCCGAGGGGCTGGCCCAGCTCGTGGCGGCCGACGAGGTCCCCGACCTGCTCCAGGGCATCGAGATCTACGCCCTGGACCTGGGCGCGGTGATCGCCGGCACCCAGTACCGCGGCCAGTTCGAGAAGAGGCTCAAGGCGGTACTCGGGGCCATCGTCGAGCAGCCCAACCGGGTGCTGTTCATCGACGAGATCCACACCATCGTCGGCGCCGGGGCGACCGGCGGCGGGACCCTGGACGCGTCCAGCATCCTCAAGCCGATGCTCTCCACCGGCGAGCTGCGCTGCATCGGCACCACCACCTTCGAGGACTACCGCAACGCCTTCGAGAAGGACCGGGCGCTGG
>CAZHIK010000642.1:0-5692 GCA_964532635.1 uncultured Enterobacterales bacterium | reverse complement strand
GCCTGCTGGGCGCCTTCACCACGTTCAGCACCTTTGGCCCCGCGCCCCTCGATCTGCTGCGCGCGGGGTCCTGGTGGCTTGCGCTGGCCAACGTGTTGGGCAGCGCGACCGTAGGACTGCTGGCGGTCATGGCAGGCCGCTGGATCGGACGCGTATTCTAGGAGCGCGATGGTGCGCCCCCTGCAAAACACGCCCGAAGCCTTCCGCGCTCAGCTGCGGGAAGGCCACTTCAACGAGCTTCGAGTCGCCCTGTACCTGATGCTGCGGGGCTGTCTCGTGCGGGTGGGCTTCGCCGACGGACGCTACGACATCGAGGCCCAGGCCCCCGACGGCTCCCGCCACCACGTGGAGGTAAAGTGGGACAAGCGGGGTGGGGAGACCGGCAACCTCTACTTCGAGGTCGAAAACACCCGTCAGCGGGCCCCCAGCGGGGTGATGGCCACCACGGCGGACCTGTGGTGCCACGTGCTGGGCGAGGGCCAGGAGGCGCTGCTGGTGCCCGTGCCCGCGCTGCGGGCGTTCCTCGACGGGGGGAGCTTCCGCTCGGTGCACACCCGGGGTGCCGACTCCAACAGCCGCGGCCTGCTCGTGTCGCGGGCGCGGCTGGTGAACTGCCCCAAGGGGCGCTGGATCCAGCTCCCCTCGGTGGAGGACTTCTTTGGCGAGGTCTTCCGCGCTGGCGGGGGGGGCCCATGACAGAGCCTCCCCGCTTCCGCCAGTTGGACTGCCTGGATCGAGTGGGGCTGCACAAGCGCGATCTGAGCATCCCAACGGACCGGCGGCTGGACATCCCGGCGGGAGAGACCGTCACCCTGGCGGACATCGAGGGCCCTGGCCGCATCGTGCGCTTCTGGATGACCACCCCGGTCATCGATCAGCCCGGGGTGCTGCGGGACACGGTGCTGCGCATCTACTGGGACGGCGAGGAGCACCCCAGCGTCGAGGTCCCCCTGGGGGACTTCTTCGGTGCGGCGTTCGGGCACCCCACCCCCTTCACTGGTGGGCGGCTGGCCATCCAGGGAGGCGCCTACACCAGCTTCTTCGAGATGCCCTTCGCCCGCCGGGCGCTGATCCAGGTGGAAAACCAGGCCCGGCGGCCGCAGCGCTTTCTCTTCTTCCACGTCGCCTGGCTCGAGGGTGCGCTCCCACCCGGGCCGGTGGAGACCTTCCACGCCTCGTGGAGACAGCAGCGGCCCACCCAGCTGGGCCAGCCTTTCGTGGCGATGCAGGCCAGGGGACGGGGCAGGCTGGTGGCGCTGCGGCTGGACATGCAGAACCTGGGCTGGTGGCTGCGTCCTCCTCTCCGGCACGCCGTGTTTCCCCGGGGCCTGGGCCTGGGGATGCTCGAGGGGCCGGAGCGTCTACGGATCGACGACGAGGCCGAGCCTTCGGTGGTCGGTTCGGGCACCGAGGACTTCTTCCTGGGGGGCTGGTACTTCCGCGGCGGCGCTTTCTCGACCCCTACCCACGGGGCGGCCGTCCGCAGCATCATCAGGGGCCGGGTGTCGGCCTATCGCCACTTCGACAGCGATCCCATCCCGTTCGGACGGGCGCTCGAGCTGGCCTTCGTCCACGGCACCGACAACAACACCCGCTCCGACTACACCGCCACCGCCTACTGGTACCAGGCCGAGCCCCACCAGCCGTTGCCCGAGCTGCCCTCGCCCCCCCAGCGGCGCTCCCCATCCAGCCGGATCAACCTCGCCCAGTGGGCGTTGATCGGGGCCGCCGTGTTGGGAGCAGGCGCGGGGATCCTGTGGGGACTCGCGAGCCTGCTGGTCCCCTGAGCTCGAGCGGGCCGGAACGACGTCCCAGCCCGCCACCGTCGAGGCTGACAGCTGACAGCTGACAGCCCTAGTCGCGGTAGAAGTTGAAGTCGCCCATGACACCGCCGAAGTGGTAGCCCCAGTAGCTGTAGGCGTAGGGGGCATTGGCCGCGATGCTGGCGGTGGTGGTGTTGTCCTTGCCGGCCCAGAAGGTGATGCCGAAGGTCAGCAGCGGGAAGCGGAAGAAGCCCGAGTTGATGCCGGCATCCCAGAAGAAGTCCTTGGCGGTGATGGACGACTCCACGAAGAACGCGACCTTGTCGGAGGCGGAGTAGGTAGCGTTGACGCCGCCGACGGTCACGAAGTCCATCGGGGTGTCCAGGCGCAGCTCGACGTCGATGCCGCCCACGGCCTGAAGGTCGAGGGGCTGGCCAGCGATGATGAAGCGCTTGCCGATGCCGAGCTGGGGCCGCACCGCCGGGAAGAGCGGGTTGGCGTTGAGGTGGAAGTCGAAGATGCCGGTGACGATGAAGTTGGTCCGCGCGGACTTCACGAGCGCGTACTTGGTGCCGGCTTCGAAGTTCCAGCCGGTGTAGCGACGGACCAGCCCAGCGTGCGCCGACCACTTGCGCTGGATCTGCATCTCGTAGTCGGCGAAGAGGTTGAGGTACTCGGGGTAGCCCCACTCGAAGCCAGCCCGCATCTTGTTGCGGGGGTCGATGGGGGTGAGGTGGCGCGGGGTGGCCAGCTCGATCTCCCGCCGGCCGGCGTCGACGATGTCGCTGAAGCCGCCGTCGAGGTCGTCGGGCACGCGCTCGGAGTACTGGAACTCGGTGAGTTCGTCCACCCGCCGCTGGATGTGATCCTTGAACAGCGAGTTGGGGTACTTGGAGAGGTAGGTCTCCCACTGGATGATCTCTTCGTCGGGGCCGAGGTCCTCGATGTTGTCCTTGAACTCGCGGTAGATGCGGGCGGTGTCCTGGCCCGGCCCGCCGATGGGCACGGCTTCTTCTTCGTCGTCGAAGTTCCACTCGTCCTCTTGATCGCCGCCGAAGTCCAGGTCGTCCAGGGCTTCTTCGGAGGCTTCCTCGGCCTCGAGCGCATCGTCTTGCTGCATGCGCCTGATCTCTTCGTCCCCTTCTTGCATGTCGAGGTCTTCGGAGAACACGTCGAGGTCGATGGCGTCCCCGCCGTAGTCGAGGTTCTCTTCTTCCTCCTCGCCGTCTCCTTCCCCATCGTCCTGGTCGGCGAAGGCCACCACCATCGGTGTGGTATCGGCCAGGGCGGGCTGGGAGGTGAGGGCGAGCGTGCCGAGCAGGGCGGTGAGGGTCAGCATGCCGGTCATGAAAACTCCGCACTCGAGAGCGATGCAGGGGGCGACGAGCACACAGCGAGCCCCGATTCGGGTCGCGTGTGGACAGCGGATAATAGGACGCTGTCGCCCCTCCAGCAAGAGCGCCCGAGCGCTCCGGAGCGCCCCATGGAGCCCATTTCTGTCCCCGAGCACCTCCGGGAGTCCGCCCGAGCAGTGGTGGAGCACTTGGCCACCCTCAGGGGCGGAGGCTTGTTTCTGTCCGGCGTGGACGGTGTCCTGCTCGTCGACTGGCTGGACAGCGGCATCCCGCCCGCGCTGATCGCGGTGGCTCTCGAGCGGGTCGCCGAGCGGCGACGTAAGCGCCGTGTCAAGTCTCGCTTGGGGCTCAGGAGCTGTAAAGCCGAGGTGAAACGGCTCTGGAAGCAGGGCCTGCCCCAGGACGCCGTGGCGCTCCAGGCAACCTCGCCCTCCGCGGCGGTGGTCGAGCCGGGCGCAGAGGGGCTCGACCGGCTCGCGGCCCGGGCGATGGCGGAGCTCGAGGCCCTGCCGACTGGCGATGCGGCCTCGGTGGCCGACCGGGCCATGGCCGTGGTGCGTCGCTTCCACGAGGCTGCGTGGCTGGCGGCCGAGGGCGAGCACGAGTCCCTGAAGGCCGCAGCGGCGATCGAGCTGTCGGACTTCCGCGCCAGCATGGATCCCACCCACTTCGACGAGGCGGTGGAGGAAGCGGCCCGTGACCTGCTTCGCCAGCGCTTTCCGCAGCTGTCGGCGGTTGCGGTCTGGGATAGGCTGCAGGGGTCATGACCACGCCTTCCATCCCTCGCGCCGATCCCAGCTGTACCCTCTGCGGAGGCTCCGGCTACACCGTCAAGCCGGTCCGCTCGCTGGCCCGGGCGCAGGTCTGTGGCTGCGTGGGTGTCTGCCCGCTTTGCGGCGACACCGGACACCGCCAGGTCCAGGTGGGCGGCCGTGTCCGGGTGGGGCGCTGCGGCTGCCGAAAGCTCCCCGACCGGGTTCAGCTCTTCAACCAGGCGTCGATCCCGTCCCGCCACGCGCGCTCCTCCTTCGTCAGCTTCCTGCCCGACCAGAACCCGGGCGTGCAGATGGGCTACCGCCTGTGCCAGGGCTGGGTCCGCGACTACCAGCCGGGCCGGGAGAACCGCGGGCTCATCCTCTACGGTGGTGTGGGCCGCGGCAAGACCCACCTGCTGGTGGCCATGCTGCGGGTGCTGATCATGGACCACGGCGTGGAGTGCCGCTTCGTGGAGTTCTCCCACCTGCTCTCCCAGCTCAAGGCGGGCTACGACTCGGGCACCGGCGAGTCCACCACCCTGCTGCCCCTGGTCCGTGTGCCGGTGCTGGCCATCGACGAGCTGGGCAAGGGCCGGGGCTCCGACTGGGAGCTGGGCATCATCGATCAGCTCGTCTCCCACCGCTACAACGCCCTGGGCACCATCCTGGCCACCACCAACTACGAGCCCAACCACGCCACGGGCCTGGGTCAGGCCAACCTCAGCCAGCCCGACCAATCCCAGTCCCTGGGGGATCGGGTGGGGGATCGCGTGCTGTCCAGGCTCAAGGAGATGAGCCAGTTCCTGCGCCTGCGCGGTGACGACTTCCGCCAGGTGGGCCGGAGCTGAGCCCCTCGCTCCCCCCGCGGAGGCCCCTATGCCCGAGCTCCAGGTCCCAGGCTTCCTCGATCTGCCCGAAGATCTGCGCGGGTGGGCGAGTTCACGCTTCGCCGTGCTGCCCATGCCCTACGACGCCACCTGCTCCTACGGAGTGGGCACCCGCTACGGCCCGGCGGCCTGCATCGCCGCCTCCCACCAGGTGGAGTGGTACGACGAGGAGCTGGGCATCGAAGCCTGCGACGCCGGCATCGCCACCCTGCGGGTCGCCGATCCGGTCGCGAGCGGGCCTGTGGAGCAGGTCCAGGCCTTCGAGGGCCAGGCCAAGGCCGTCGTGGCCGCCGGCAAGACCCTGGTGGGCCTTGGGGGCGAGCACAGCGTGAGCTACGCCTGCTTCCGGGCCCTGCGGGAGCGCTGGCCCGACCTGTCCGTGCTGCAGATCGACGCCCACCTCGACCTGCGCCCCAGCTACCACGGCACCGTGGCCAGCCACGCCTGTGTGATGCGCCGCATGGTCGACGACGGAGCCCACACCGTGCAGGTGGGCATCCGATCGGGCTCTATGGAGGAGTGGGAGCTGGTGGAAGAGCGTGGCCTGGCCGTCTTCCGCGCCCAGGACATCGCCCTCGAGCCCGTGGCCGAGTGGATCCCCCGGGTGCTCGGGGCGCTGCCTCCAGGGCCGGTCTTCCTCACCATCGACCTGGACGGCTTCGATCCTTCGGTCATCCCCGGCACCGGCACCCCGGAGCCCGGTGGCCTTGGCTGGTGGCAGGGCCTGGCCCTGCTGCGAGCGGTCTGCGCCCAGCGCGAGGTGGTGGGCTTCGACGTGGTGGAGCTCGAGCCCCAGGCTGCCAGCCGCGTCTCCGACTTCGCCGCGGCGCGGTTGGTCTACAAGGTGATGGGCTACATCGTGGCGGGGACAGCCACTCCCTAGTGCCCTTCCACAGGGATTCTGACCGGCTTCGTGAGCTACCAAACCCGAT
>CAZHIK010000641.1:0-5702 GCA_964532635.1 uncultured Enterobacterales bacterium | reverse complement strand
TGGCGCGGCCTGCGCTCGCCTGCGGGCGTCGGAGGGTGCCGTGGTCGAGTTCTTGTGGTGAGCAACGACCCGGCCAGGCGATGCCGGCCGGGCCGTTGTTGCCTTGAGCGCAGCGGGCGTCGTGGACGTGGCGGTGTTTTCGGAAGAAACAATCCGCAGCGAGGAGCGGCGAGCAGCTCACCACGGGCTTCGCCGAGCGAGGACGTTTCTGGAGGAAACAACCCCACGGTCCAGCCCGCGGAGCGACACCGGCGAGGAGCGTCAGCGGAGGGGCTCTCGAGCCCAGGTCCAGCACGAATCTCATCGGTCTGGAGCGGCTCGGCTCGTCGAAGGCGGATCGGGTGGCGGGGGCCATCGTCGGCGCTGCTCGGCTCCGGCCTGCCGGTCGGTGTGTCCCCCTGCGGACCCGCCTGGTTCGGGGTGTTGGTGGCGGGCGCCTTCGTCGGTGGCGTCGGAGCGCCCGCCGGGGGACCCACCTGGCGCGGCCTGCGCTCGCCTGCGGGCGTCGGAGGGTGCCGTGGTCGAGTTCTTGCGGTGAGCAACGACCCGGTCAGTCTTTCGCCGACCGGCTCGTTGTTGAGTCCTATTGTCTGACACCGGGATCTGTATCGTCGGCATCTCGATCGGTTCGGGCGCAGCGGGCGGCCGGAACGTGGCGGTGTCTTCGAAGGAAACAACCCGCAGTGAGAAACGACGTTCAGCTCACCAGGGACATCGCCCGAGCGAGGACGTTTCCAGAGGAGACAACCCCACGGTCCAGCCCGCGGAGCGCCAAGTGCGAGGTGACCGAGAGCGACGAGCGAAGACGAGGAGCGAGGAGGGTCCGGCGGGGACTGAGAGGAGATGGCCAGCGTGTCTCTCCGGGCATGGCGCGGTATCGCATCGGTCAGGCGACAGAGCCCAACCGAGCCGGTCCCGGAAGGCGACGAGGAGGAGCGAGGAGTGACCCTGCTCGAGGCCTTTGCCGGCCAGAAATTCTTGAGTCCTAGTGTCTGACACCGGGATTGGGATCTGGGATCCGTAGGTCATAGAGTCTGACACCGGGTTCCGAGCCTCCGGCCGCTCGCCGTCAGCCCCGCCGGCGCCCACCTCTGTGGATGCTACCCTCCACCAAGGCCTCCGTCAGCTCCCCGATGGCGCCCTCGAGCTGCTCGCGCGCTTTCTCGTCCACCTTCATCGCCTTGTCGGCCCAGCGGGCGCAGTACCCGCATGCCTCGCAGTCCACCAGCCGGCACGACGGCCCGGCCACGAAGTGGTCGATGAAGCCGTCCAGGGCGCGGTTGTCGATGCGCAGCGCGGTGTCCTCGATGGAGCGCAGTGGGCGGAGCTGGCGGGGATCATACTGGGCCAGGGCTGCCAGCTTCTGCAGGGTGCTGGGGCCCCCGATGCGCTTGGGCATGGCCATGCCCCGCAGGCCGGGGACGATGTCGGACAGGTCGCCGTCGTAGCGGCGCTCGGCGTAGGCCCGGGCGATGCGCACGATGTCGGCGGTGGGCAGGATGCGGTCCACCAGCTTGAGACAGTCGATGCCCAGGGCCTCGTAGTGGTGCACATCCTCGGGTCGGATCCAGACCGCCTTGATGGCCTCCACGGGCTGCTGGAGGAGCAGGCGGCGGCAGCCGAGGTAGCAGGGATCGAGGAAGGCGCCGTCGGCGAAGCCCGCCTGGGAGGCGTGGGAGAGGTGGGCGGCGTGGCTGTGACCCCAGGCGCAGTGGTGCAGGCAGGCGTTGTTGGCGATGACCTGCAGCTCCACGTCGGTGGCCGCTCTCACCGCCGCCAGGGCCTCGAAGTCCCGGTTCAGCACGTGCTCGTGCAGGGTCAGCTGGTGGGCCCCCAGGGCCGCCCAGCGCTGGGCCTTGCGGGGGGTGTCCACCAGGGCGAACACCCCCACGGTGACCCGCAGGTGGGGCGCGTGCTCCCGCACGATCCCCACCATGGCCGGTGTGGAGACGGTCACCCCCGCCACGCCCAGGTCCTGCAGCCGGTGTAGCAGGCCCACGATCTCCCGGTGGCCCTTGCGGGTCAGCTCGCGGTTGGCCAGGCAGGAGGCGTTGATCAGGTAGTCGAAGCGCAGCCCGTGGCGGTGGGCCAGCGCGATGTGCTCGCGGGCCGCCCGCATGCTCACCCGCGGCAGCAGGGAGGCCGCCCGGCCGCCGCCCATGCCGTCGTCGCTGGCCTTGCCGTACACCACGGCCACGCCCAGCTCCGCCAGCTGCGGGAGCAGGGCGTCGTCCCAGTTCGTGGGGGCGCGGAGTCGCATGGGGCCCGGGGGTGGGGTGGGAGGTGGTCTAGATACCACGCTCCCAGCGGCTTCCCGAGCGTCCGGGCCACCCGGTGACCGACGGCACACCTGTTAGGCTCGGATGACGTTCCCTCCTTGGAGGCTGGCTTGGAGCTCGACGTCGGAAGGCGGAATCTGCTGTGGGGAGCCATCGGGCTCTTCGTGTTCAACGCCCTGGCCTGGTACCTCGAGGTGCGGCTGTCCAACCCCGAGTGGCGGGCTGGCACCAACCCGCACTTCTCCGAGATGCGGTACTACCTCAACTCGGCCCACTCCCACGGGGGCTTCTTCTCCCTGCTCAACATCGCCTTCGCCCTGCTGATCGACAAGACGGTGCTACCGCGCTGGGTCAAGCAGCTGGGCAGCTGGCTGGGGCTGGTGGGCTTCGTGGCGCCCATCGTGCTGTTCATCGGCGCCTTTTACAAGCCCGTCGCGCCCACCACGGTGCTGGGCTGCACGGCCATGAACATGTCGCTGCTCATCCTGGCCGTGGGCGTGGTGCGCCAGCTGCGCAAGCGCTGAGCCGGCCTACAGCTCCGCCGCTTCGCCGAAGCGGCCCGGGTACGCGGGTGATAAGGCGCGCCAGGAGAGGTCCCGTGGCTCTGTCCTCGCGCACATACAAGTTCCTGGTCTGGTTCTTTGCCATCGCCTCGGCCTTGCTGTTCCTCGAGTACGGCGCCCGCTACGCGCTGTACATCTCGGCGCTGCACCGCTCCTACACCCTCACCCAGGCCTACTACGAGGTGGACGGGGGCTTTTGGGAGTTCAAGGAGCGCTACGAGGAGTCCCAGGCCATGTTCTGGGGCGAGGCTCCCTTCACGGTCGACATCTACAACCGCAAGTTCTTCCTGCCCCAGGTCACCGGTCACTACCTGGGCTTCGACCTCGAGCTGCAGGACAACCCGGCCCCGGTGCCGGCCCCGGGGGTCACGCGAATCCTGTGCATGGGTACCTCCACCACCCAGGAGGGCTACCCCGACATCCTGCGCGAGCGGCTCGAGCAGCGCTCCCCCGGGCGCTACGAGGTGATCAACGCCGGCATTCCGGGAGCCTCCACCCTCAACCTGTTCATGAACTACTCGCTGATCTGGGCGCCGCTGCAGGCCGACCTGGTCCTCATCGAGCACAACGTGGACGCGGTGGTGCGCAACGGGCTGCAGGACTTCGCCATCGACGAGGACTTCGACTCCTTCGAGCACGACGACCTGATCTCGAAGGTGGAGCGGGTCAGCGGTCCCGCCACCGGAACCGCCCTGGCCACCCTGCTGCGTCGCACCCTCAAGTCCGCGCTGAACAGCGAGCAGCGTCGGGAGCGCCCCAGCCGAGATGGCCTGCTGCGCTACCGCACCATCCTCACCGCGCTGATCCACCAGGTGCGGGGTGCGGGAGCCACCCCGGTGTTGATCACCTACCAGCCCAGCCTGTCCGGCGGGGATCTGAGGGGGGACTACTCGCCGGAGTTCCACGCCAAGGCGCTGGCCTTCTACAACGCGCTGTTCTTCAACTTCACCCCCGAAGGCGCCGTGCTCACCCTCGACGCCCACAACCGCATCATGCGCGAGGTGGCCGAAGAGCAGGGCGTGCAGCTGATCGAGGCCGCCGAGCTGCTCCCCCGCGAGGACGTCTACTTCGTCGACGCCACCCACCACTCCGACGAAGGCAACGACATCGTGGCCCTGGAGGTCATGGGGGCGCTGTTCGAGCCGCAAGAGCCACCCGCCGAGCCGACCGAGCCGTCCGCCGGGCCACAGGAGCCCCCCGCGGGCTAGTACCCACCGCCCCCGTGGCGGTCGGGGTGCAGGTCCTTGCGGAACAGGTCTCCGCCGTAGCGGGCGCGGAATGCCCGGCGGTAGGAGCCGCGCTCGAGGCGGATCTGCTCACGGGTCTCCACCCGGATGCCCGCTGGGTCCTGCACCGGGCAGAGATGCTGGCAGAAGCCGCAGCCGTTGCAGTGCTCTCCGTCCACCACCGGCACCCGCTCACCGTCGCGCTGCTCCCAGCGGATGGCGCCCAGGGGGCAGTGCTCCTGGCAGATCAGGCATGCCTTGCCGTCCTTGACGGCGATGCAGTGATCCTCGTCCACCACCGCCTCGCCCATCTTGGCGTGCTGGCGCTCGTCGAGCTCGAGGGGACGGATGGCCCCGGTGGGGCAGACAACACCGCAGGCGCGACAGGCCGGGTCGCAGTGACCCTGCGCCATGTCCGCCACCGGGGTCATGCTCAGGCCCGGGTCGATGGTGAGCAGCACCGGCTGCAGGCAGTGGGTGGGGCAGGCCCGCGAGCACTGTCCGCAGCGCACGCAGGTGGTGTCGAAGCGTGGCTCGGGCAAGGCCCCCGGCGGCCGGACGAGGTCTCCGCGTGAGCGGCGGGGCAGCAGCAGCACGCCCAGGCCCGCGGCCAGGCCCACGATGGCGCGGCGGCGCCCGGCATCCACGGCCTGCAGGGCCTTGCGAGAGATCAGGCCGAAGCGGGTGATCCCCGGCTCGCAGGCGGGCTCGCAGAGGCCGCAGACGATGCACTCGATGGGATCGTAGCGGCGGTGGCGGTCACCGATGGCCCCGGTGGGGCAGGCCCGAGCGCAGGCGCCCGAGGCATCGCAGCCCGCGGCCACCCTGCGACCGAACAGGGGACGGAAGGACGCCAACCCCAGCAGCCCCCCCAGGGGGCAGAGGTAGCGGCACCAGAACCGGCTCTGCAGGCGGCTGAGCACCAGCAGCGCGGCGAAGAACAGCACGGTGATGAGCCCGGTGGCGCCAAAGCTCGGGCCGTCGATGACCGCGTAGGCCCAGTCGAAGCGGCCCGCAGCCTCGAGCAGCGGGCGGCTCAGGCCCTGGGCCTGCGAGGTCGCCTCCGCGCCGATGGGCCAGAGCAGGAAGGTGAATCCCCGGGTGGCCCAGGTGACGGGATCGAGCACCCAGGCGATGTTTGTGCCCACCAGCGCGGCCAGCAGCACGGCGGCCAGCAGCCCCAGGCGCAGGGAGGTCAGCCGCGGTCGTGGCCGGGACCAGCGGGTGGGCCAGCGGCGGGCCTGGACCTCGTCGCACAGATCGATGCAGGTGCCCAGGGGGCAGACCCAACCGCAGAAGAAGCGGCCCAGCAGGGCCGTGAGCACCAGCAGGATCAGGCCATGGATCGCGGCGGGGTACCAGGCCTTCGAGGCCAGCACCGTGCCCAGGGCCAGCAGGGGGTCCATCAGCAGGATGCTGTCCACCAGCATGCTGTCGCTGCGCCAGGTGGTGGCCAGCAGGGAGCCCGCGAACAGCGCCAGCAGCGCCAGCTGGACCGGGCGGCGCAGCCTCACAGGGTGACGACCTCGTGGGACAGGCTGCGCCAGTCCAGGGTGCCGGCGCCCAGGTTGGCGGCGTGCCGGATGTGGGGCACGCAGGCCGCCGCGCAGTCCTCACCGTTCCAAGGTGCCAGC
>CAZHIK010000640.1:0-5713 GCA_964532635.1 uncultured Enterobacterales bacterium | reverse complement strand
GGAGGAGGCGCTGTAGAGCACCAGACCGCCACCGTACTCGTCCACCTCGTTGTAGCTGACCTCGCTGTCGGCCAGGTTGAAGTCGGTGCCGTAGATGTACCCACCGCCGCCGTAGTAGGTGGCGGTGTTCTGCTCGAGGGTGCAGCCGGTCAGGGAGAGCGTGGAGGCGTTGGACCACACCCCTCCGGCGTAGTAGCCCTCGTTCCGGGTGATGGTGCCGCTATCCACGTAGACCTCGGCCTCGCCGACGTACATGCCACCACCGGCGTAGGCGTAGTTCTCAGCGAGCAGCAGGCCGTCGAAGCTGACGTTGGCGTCGACGACGGTGAGGCCACCACCGTAGTTGTCCGCGGTGTTGCTCCACAGCTGCATGTCCCAGAACGCCGGGGCGCCGCTGTCCACCAGCAGGCCACCGCCCGAGTCGGCGTAGCCGTTCTGGAGGGTGAAGCCCTGGATGGCAATGTCGTCGCGGGCGGAGCCGGACACGGTCATGACCGAGCCATCGGAGCTGCCGTCGATGTAGGTGTTGTCGGAGCCTTCGGTGGAGAAGAGCCAGAGGGGGCCGGAGTCGATCTGCAGGTTCTCGTAGTAGGTCCCCGGCAGCACCGCGATGCAGGCTGCACCGTCGTCGATGGCGGTCTGGATGGAGTCGATGGGATCGGCGTAGCTGCCCGCGCCGGTGCTCGAACCGTCGGGCGACACGTAGGTGGCCGCGCCCTCGTCGGCTTCGCCGTCGCAGTTGTTGTCGAGCCCGTCGCAGGCCTCGACCTGGCCCGGGAAGATGGTGTCGTCGGCGTCGTCGCAGTCCGCGTCGTTGGCGACGTAGCCCGAGGCCTGCTCGCAGCTGGGCCCGATCTGATCCTCGAAGGTGCCGAAGCCGTCACCATCGGCGTCGAGGTACCAGAGGATGTCCGGATCTTCGTCGATCTCCTCGTCGCAGTCGTCATCCACACCGTTGCAGATGTCGACGTTGCCCGGGTAGCGGGTGGGATCGCGATCGTCGCAGTCCAGATCGTGGGTCACACCGTCGCCGTCACGGTCGCGGAGCACCACGGGATCGCCGGTATCGTCCGGCTTGGAGCCAGTGTCATCTGGTTCGGGCTCGCCGCAGCCGATGAGAAGGAAGAGAGGAAGCAAGGCGAGGGAGAGCGATCGCACCATGGGCCGAAACTCCGAGCGCTGGCGTGGAGGTCTCCAGTCTAGCGCGCCGAAGGGGGTTCTCACCACCTGAAGGTCAGAGGATAGTGGAAGCCGAAGCCATCGGGCAGGTCGTGGGCAGGAAACGCCGCGTAGCGCAGGCTGTCCTGCACGCAGTCCACGAGCTCCGCAGGCAGGGCGTCGTCGTCCAGTACCCGCACTCCCGAGACGCGTCCGGTGCAGGCCACGTCGATGGATAGGGACAGCACACCGTCGGGCTCCACTCCCGAAGGAACGCATGGGAACAGCTCCGGCACGAAGGCGCTCATCGCGGCCTCCACCTGCGCCTGGCTTAGCCCCTGGCTGGCCAGGAAGGTCGGCTCGTCACCCTCCCCCAGGTCGTCGGGGTTGGGGGGCGGCAGGCAGGGCTGCTCCGGGGGCAGGCTGCGGGCCGACGCAGCGGGTGCAGGCGCGGGATGGACGCTCCGCGTGGTGCGCGGGGCCTCCGCAGGCAGCTCGGCGTGGATGAGCAGCACCTGGCCCACCTGGATGACATCGCCCTCGAGCCCGTTCCAGGCCTGCAGCTGCTGCACGGTGACGCCATGCTGCGCCGCGATGCGCCCCAGGGTGTCCCCCGCGACCACCACGTACTCGGCAGGGCGCGGGCCCCTCGGCCACAGCGCCACGGCCGCGACCACGCCGAGCCCAAGAGCGACCGCGACGATCGCGACCAGAGCGCGCCGGGGACGGCGTGAAGGGGACGGGGGTGAGAGCGGAGCTGGGTCCATGCGGATAGTTAGCTCGTCCACCTGGAGGCTGCGTGATGACGACCCTCGTGACCGGTGCGTCCGGCTTTGTCGGCAACAACCTCGTGAGAGCCCTGGTGGCCGATGGACGGCAGGTTCGCGCCCTGGTGCGCAGGCCCAGCGAGGCCCTCGAAGAGCTGGGTGTCGAGCAAGTCATCGGCGACACCACCGACCCGGAGAGCCTGCCGCTGGCCTTCGAAGGCGTCGAGGTGGTGTTCCACCTGGCCGCCCTGGTCCAGGTGGGCCACGTCAAGGCCGAGGAGCTGTTCCGCACAAACGTCGAGGGCCCCCGCAACGTGGCCGCCGCGGCCCTGCAGGCCGGGGTGCGTCGCATGGTGCACTGCAGCTCCTGCCACGCCCTGTACGAGCACCCGCTCCACGCCCCCATCGACGAGTCCCGGGCCCTGGCGCTGTCCGACGACTGCCTGCCATACTCCCGCTCCAAGGCCGAGGGCGAACTGCAGGTGCTCGAGGCCGTGGCCGAGGGCCTCGACGCGGTCATCTGCAACCCCACGGGCATCATCGGCCCCTACGACGACCGCCCGTCACACCTCGGCGAGCTGTTCATCATGCTCCACGAACGCGCCATGCCCGCCCTCATCGACGCCACCTACGACTTCGTGGACGTCCGCGATGTGGTGGCCGGTCTGCTGGCGGCCGAGGAGAAGGGGCGGCAGGGCGAGCGCTACCTGCTCTCGGGCCACCGGGTCAGCGTCAAGGAGCTGGCGGGCTGGGCAGAGCAGGCCACCGGCGTCAAGTCCCCGACCCTCAGCTCGCCCATGTGGCTGGCCATGCTCGGCGCCCCCTTCGTGGCAGGCTGGGCCAAGCTGCGGGGGCAGCGGCCCATCTACTCGCCCGAAGCCCTCGAGGTGCTGCGGGGCAACTCCGACTTCGACCACAGCAAGGCCACCGAAGAGCTCGGCTACCAGCCTCGCCCCATGAAGGACACGGTCCAGGGTTTCTACGACTGGTACCTGCCCTGGAAGGAAGCCCAGCAGCACTGACGAGCCGCCCATGCCGCTGTTGCTCACGATCCTCGCCGTCCACGTCGCGGGTGCCGCGTGCCCCGCCACGGGCGAGATCCTGCGCGCCGACATGAGCGTGGCCTCCCGAGCCAGACAGACCCAGGCCTGGGAGGCCTACGACGCCGCTGTGGCCACCGTGCGCGAGGACCTGGGATGCCTCGGGGTCGTGCTCCCCTCCCACCAGGCCCTGGAGGTCCACCGGTTCATGATGGTGGCCGCCGCCCTGGAGGAAGAGCCCGTACAGGCCACCGCCGCCGCCCGCGCGGTGCTGTCCCTGGACCCCGACTGGGAGCCCAGCCTCGTCGAAGCCCCGGAGTCCAGCCCGCTCCGGGGCGCCTGGCTCGCCGCCGTGGCCGTCGGCCCCGATCCGGACCGCGCAGTCATCGACGGAAGCTGGCTGGTGGACGGCCTCCCTGTGCCCGCTCGGCTCCCCACCCAGCGAGCCGCCATCGTCCAGCGCATGGACGGCGACACCGTCCAGACCTGGTACCTCGACGGCCGAGGCCTCCCCCTCGACCTCCTCGACACCCTGGCCCCCCCCACGACCACGAACACGAACACGAACACGAACACGAACACGAACACGAACCCGCGCGTAGCAGCGAACACGAACACGAACACGCCAACCCCACCCCCACCCCGCCTCGACCTCACCCTACCCAGCCTCGCCGACATCAAGCGCTGCGCCCTGGCCAACCCCACCCCCCTCTACAGCGGATTGGCCATGGTGGCGGGGGGTGTGGGCTTCATCGCAGCGGGTGAGCTCCTCGAAAACCGCATGATGAGCACGCCGGGCGAGGCTCGCGCCCAGCGCCTGTACCGCATGGGAGTGGCCGCCAGCTTCTCGGGCCTGACCATCAGCCTTGCGGGCGGAGGCCTGGCCGTGAGCACCACGGTGAGCGCCTGCCGCGAGGGGCTCGAGCCATGAGCCGCATCCCCGCCACGGTCAGCCTGCTGCTGCTTCAGGCCTGCGCCGATCCCCTGGGGGCCTGGCCCTGGGACCAGAACATGGACGTCTGGCGCGACCGCGATGGCGATGGCTACGTCGGCGCCGCTCGGGGGGGGGACGACTGCCAGGACCGCAACCCCGACCTGTACCCGGGGGCGGTCTCGATCACCGTGGGCACCTCCCTGGCCTACATCTGCTCCGGCGACTTCACCATGGGCAGCCTCGAGCACGAGGTGGGCAGCTCAGGCGACGAGAGCGCTCACCAGGTCATCCTTGGCCACAGCTTCGAGATCGGGGTCTACGAGGTCACCCAGGTCCAGTTCGAGAGCCTGATGGTCTACCAGCCCAGCCGCTGGCCGGGTCGGCCCGATCAGCCCGTCGACAGTGTGAGCTGGCACGAGGCCGCGATGTACACCAACGCCGTGTCCTACGAGGCCGATCTCGCCCCCTGCTACGACTGCGACGGCTACGGCAGCGACGCCATCTGCGTCCCCCGCGGCTCACCCTGGGAGTGCGAGGGCTTCAGGCTGCCCACCGAGGCCGAGTGGGAGCGCGCGGCCCGCGGGGGTGCCAGCTCGGCCTTCTCCAACGGCGGCAGCCTGATCGAAGGCGACACCGCCAACTGCGGCGGCAGCGTGATGCTGGACAACGACTCCATGCTCGACGACATCGCCGTGTACTGCGGCAACGACAACGCCCGGCCAGAGCCAGTGGGCTCGGGTCTGCCCAACCCTTGGGGCCTGTACGACGTGCACGGCAACGTCTGGGAGTGGGTCCACGACTGGTATGGCACCTACGAAGGCGACTCGGTCGATCCACTGGGCCCGGACCAGGGCGAGGAGCGGGTGCGCCGCGGGGGCTCCTTCGGCAGCTACCCCCAGAGCCTGCGCTCGGCGGAGCGGGCATCGAGCCTGCCCGGGATCGGCAGCGACACGGTGGGCTTCCGCGTGGCCCGCACGCTGGACTAGGTCTCGAAGCCTTCCAGTCCCACCCGCGCGAGGGCCTCGGGAGTGGGAGCGCCCTGGTCGTCCCAGCCACGCAGGGCGTAGTACTCGTCGAGCATGGTGGCCAGGTCGGGCAAGGAACCCGCGGCCGCACCGCTGGGTCGGGGCTGCTCGAGGAAGCGAGCCGGCAGGGTGTCGTCGGCCCGGGTGATGCCAAGGCGAACGTTGATCAACCGCTGCAGCTGGAAGATGCGCTCGCCGATCCCTAGCAGCTCTTCGGGCTCGAAGGCCCACCCCGTCACTCCCTGTACCCACGCGCAGAGGTGCGAGGGGCCCACCTGGGTCTTGATCAGGAACTTGCACAGCCCCAAGGGGTTGAACAGGGTGATGAAGTCCTGCATGTCCCGCGCTACCGCAGCCTTGCCGCTGGAGTCCATCATCGAGGGCGGGCCGTCGTAGCCCAGCTCGGGAATGGGGATGCCCCGGTCCACGTGGTAGCTCATGGACGACAGGTGGCAGGCGCCCCGGTTGGCGGTGGCGTAGCTGACCGCCATGGAGTGGAGCGCGCGGGGGTCGTGGTAGGGCAGCTCGAGCCCCTTGCTGTGGGGGGCGAAGGCGTGGGTCTCGGGACCGAGCACCTCCGCGGCGCGGCGGGTGCCCTGGCCCAGCAAGGCCCCCAGAGCGCGTCCGGCGGCGATCTGATCCACCAGGCCGAGGATGGTGTCGGGATCACCCCAGGACAGGGACAGGCCGTCGGCGTCAGCCGGGCCGACGATCCCCAACTCCGCCGCTTCCAGCGCGAAGGCCACAGCCGCCGAGGTGGAGATGGTGTCCAGACCGGCTCGGTTGCAG
>CAZHIK010000639.1:0-5721 GCA_964532635.1 uncultured Enterobacterales bacterium | reverse complement strand
GCCGGGACAGGCTCGGGGACAGCTCGGCGCTCATGGTCCCGCCTCCCCGTCGCCTTGGTGGGGCAGCAGAGCCAGGGCTGTCAGCAGGCTGCGGTGCTGGGGCGCGCCGCGGCGGGGGGGCCAAGTGCGCCGGCCGACGCGCAGCCCCACCGCTCGCCCGACGCGGACGTGGTGCAGCACCTCCCCGCAGGCCTCGGAGATGCCGCGTTCCCAGGCCCTGGGGTCGGCTCGCTCCTCGAGCTCCACCAGCACCTCCTCGTCGCTGTCGCTGCCCCGGATCACGATCATGGCGCGGCCCAGGCGCGCGGAGGTTCGCCAGTGGATCAGGCGGATGGGATCGCCAGGTTGGTACTCCCGCAGGCCCAGGAAGTCCCCGGCTCCCCCGCCACGGGGGTCGTGCAGGTCGTCATCGGCGTTGTGGCTGCCCAGGGTGCGCACTGTGCGTCCGCCCGGCTGACCCAGGGCCGACGGGTAGACCAGGGCCGACAGGGGGCGGGGCAGCAGGTTGCAGTGCTCCACCAGGCCGAAGGGGAAGCTGCTGCAGATCTCCAGGCCCTCGAGCTGGCTGTGTCCGCGCAGGGAGAAGCGCCAGGTCATGGGGATGGTCAGCTCCTCACCGGGGCCCAACCAGGCGGCATGGCAGCGGGCGCCGTGGCCCCGCTCGCGGATCCTGATGGAGGCGGCGGGCAGGATGCGGCGCGGGTTTGCCAGCAGCACCGCCCCTCGAGCCCGACGGCCGGCGAACAGCTCGGGAGGCAGGCGACGACCTGCGGTGAGGTTGCGCAGGTTCCAGGCCCCCAGCACCAGCTCGAGTGCCAACAGGGCGAACATGCCGCCCAGCACCAGGTAGAGCCGGTTGTTGCCGGTGTGTACGGCGGCGGCGGCGGTGCAGCCCGCCAGCAGCAGCAGGGTCCAGCCCGGACCTCGCAGCCTGCGATGGGTGCGGGCGCGCGCTGGGCTGGGGGAACGAGGCATCAGAACGGGGCGGGGACGTCCCAGAGGATCTCGCGCAGCGCGCCCTCGGCGTCACCGTTGCCACCGCCCGAGCGGGCCGCAACGCGGTGGGCCCAGACGGGCAGGATCAGCTCCTGGACGTCTTCTGGGATGGCGTGCTGGCGGCCGCGCACCAGGGCCAGCGCGCGGGTGGCCCGGTGCAGCGCCTCGAGCCCGCGGGTGGAGACGCCCCGGAGCAGGCGGTCGTCCTGGCGGGTGCGGGACGCCAGGGCCAGCAGGTAGTCCTCGATGTCGGTGTGGACCCGCACCTGCGCCGCTTGCCCGATGAGGGCCAGGACCTGCGCTGGGCTCACCACAGGGTCGATGGCCGCCCGCACCAGGCCACCCTGGCGCAGGATGGCGCGCTCGGACTCGGTGTCGGCGTAGCCCATGGAGATGCGGATGAGGAAGCGGTCGAGCTGGGAGTCGGGCAGCGCGAAGGTGCCATGGAAGTCGTGGGGGTTCTGGGTGGCGATCACGACGAAGGGTTGGGGAAGCTCGTGGGTCGTGCCGTCGATGGTGACACGCCGCTCGTTCATGGCCTCGAGCAGGGCGCTCTGGGTGCGTGGTGTGGTTCGGTTGATCTCGTCGGCCAGCATCACGTGGGTGAACACCGGGCCTCGCCTGAGGGTGAACTCGCCGCTGGTGGGGTCCAGCACGGAGACTCCCAGCAGATCGGCGGGCAGCAGATCGCTGGTGAACTGGACCCGCTTGAAGCTCGAGCCCAGCGCGCTGGCCATGGTGGTGGCCAGGGTGGTCTTGCCCACGCCGGGGATGTCTTCGATGAGCAGGTGGCCGCCCGCGAGCACCGCCACCAGCGCCAGCTCCACCTGGCGCTGCTTCCCACGCACCACGTCGCACACGGCGTCTCGGATAGCGGCGACGCGCTCCGGAGGGGGACCGGCGTTCGGTGCTGCGTCGCCCAGGGTGCTCCCCCTACGGTTGGTGGCTAGTACGCCCCCTGGCCCTTGTAGACGCCGGCCAGCGACATGGTGTAGGTGCAGCCAATCTGGAGATCGGGATCGTCGGTCTCCGTGATGGTGAAGGTCTCGGTACCGCCCCAATCTACGCCGTCTTCGAGGTCGCAGGAGGAGCCGCCCTGGCGCAGGACGGCTTCGCCGGTGAGCTGCCACTTCACCCAGAACTCTTCGTTGGGGCCGCGGCGCTCACCCACTTCCGGGGTGTCGTACTCGAGGGAGCAGCCGGTCATGATGCCGGAGGCGAAGTTGTCCTGACCGATGAGGATCTCGGTGATGCTGCCGTCGAAGAACAGCGAGTAGACCACGGTCTCCTGGTAGGGCTGCGGATCCGTGGGGTTGCAGAGGTCTTCGATGCCCGTGACCGTGACTTCCCAGTTGAAGCTGTCGGGATCGATGGTCTCCTCTTCGCAGGCGAAGAGCGGGAGCAGGAGTAGGGGCAGAGCGCGGCGCATCGAGACCCTCCGGGACGCAGCCATCGAGTGGGCAGTATAGCCGGGGCCGGGCCTCCCATCGAGCGCTCGACGGTCCGTTGACATGCAGCCCATCCGTGAATAGCTCACGGTCCCGCATACGCACGCCTCCAACGTGCGCCGCGCGCTAGCTCCCGTGAACCCCCGAGCTACCCGCGAACAGCCTTCACCCCCCGGCGCGCCAGCGCCGCACATCCCAGGGATCAGCAGTGGCCGACTCCAACCAGAAGATCTTTGTCGCCCGTGAATCCGACCTCCAGCAGCTTCGCGACCGCCTCTCCGCCGCCCGCGAGGGCAACGGTGGCGCTGTGGTGCTCCAGGCTCCCCTTGGCGGTGGCAAGCGCGCCTTGGTGGGCGAGCTGTCCCGCGAGGTGACCGCGGCCGAAGACGACGTGCTGGTCTGGCGCCTGTCCTTCACCGAGGAAGAGGACGGCCTGCGCACCCTGCTGCGCCTCTACGCCACCCTGTACGCCCAGCTGCACCGCAATCCCCTGCTGCGCACCAAGGTCGAGATGGTGCTCAACGCCCAGATGCCGCGTCACCCCAAGCGCGTGCAGCAGTGGTTCACCGCCTTCATCGACGGCCTCAAGAAGGGCCCCAAGCAGGGCGAGGAGTCCTTCCAGGTCGGCCTGCCCCGCGACAACCCCCTGCTGGGCTTCGTCGAGATCGCCATGGGCATCGCCAGCAAGGTGCCCGTGCTGCTCGACATCCAGAACCTCCACCTCTGCCACAGCGTGGGTGTGATCTCCATGCTCGAGGCCCTGATGGTGGAAGCCAAGACCGGCTCCCAGCTGATGGTCGTCCTGGCCACCGAGTCGGTGGACGACACCACCCGCGCCTACATGCCCGCGCCGCTGATGGACATGCTCGAGCGCCGCGCTGACGACTTCACCGCCATCAACCTCGAGCCCTGGGGTGCCAGCGAGGTGGGCGCCTTCCTGGCCAGCAAGGGCATCGAGGACGCCGTGGACGTCGAGGGTCTGCTGCAGCTCACCGACGGTCTCCCCGGCTTCATCGCCGAGATCGTCGAGCACCTGCAGGCCGAGGAGCGCATCACCGACAAGCTCGACGGTGTGAACCTGGCCGCCCTGGTCCCCACCGCGGTCGACGAAGACGAGCTCGACGACGACGAGGACTCCTCCGAAGACGTCGAGGCTGCCGCGGATCCCAAGGCTCCCAAGCGCAGGAACGCCGGTGTGGAAGACGCCCCTGCCGTTCAGCACGTCGCCGCCCTGCTGGGCCACAGCTTCCCCTCGGCCATCGTGGCCGACATCCTGGGCCTCGGTCGCGACTCGGTGGACGATCTGCTCGACGCCTGCGAGGACCTGGTCGAGGAGCAGCAGTACCAGGAGCAGCTCAAGTCCTGGCTCTACCGCTTCAAGCGTCCCTTCTTCCGCTTCGGTGTGCTCGCGGGTCACCGGGACGAAGCCGGCAAGCAGCGCGCCTTGCGCGTTGGGCAGTTCATGGAGCGCTTCCTGGCCCCTCGCGGCCACGAGTTCCTGCTGCGCACCATGCGCACCTACGCCGAAGCGGGCGAGCAGCAGCGCGCCCTGTTCGTCAAGTCCATGGCGCTCACCGCCGACCGTCCCGAGATGTGGGGCATGTGCCACGAGCTGGTCAACAACTACGACAGCATCGACTGGCCCGATCCCCTGCGCCGCACTGTCTACATGAACCTGCTCGAGCGCCTGGTCAACGGCGGCCAGGTCGAGCCTGCCGAGAAGCTGTTCAACGAGGCCATCCAGTGGGCCAGCGACAAGGAAGACCGGGCCATGCAGGCCTGGGTGCTCTTCGCCGGCTCCCGTCTGGACTACCGCAGGCAGGATCTGTACCGCGCCCGCGACCGCGCCAAGGATGCCCTCACCCTGTTCAAGGGCCTGGACGACAAGCTCAAGACCGGCGAGGTGCTCGGCCACCTGGCCATGATCGAGCTGTCCGACGGCAACCCCACCGCCGCCATCGAGCAGGTGGACGCGGCGGTCGAGGTCGCGGCCATTCCGCCCATCCAGGCCAACGCCGAGTTCGTGCGCGGCCTGGTGGCCCGGCGCGACCGCAAGTTCGAGCCCGCCATCGAGCACTTCGGCAAGGCCAACGCCCTGGCCGGCCAGGCGGGCCTCGGCGCCCTGGCCCTCGAGGCCGGCATCAACATGGGCGAGTCCCTGCTCCACTCGAAGAAGGCGCCGCAAGCCGCCGACGTGCTCGGGCGTTGCGTCGCCATCGCCCAGGGCCTGCGCAACCCCGTCCGCGAGCGCGCCGCCGTGTCCATGCTGGCCCAGGCCCAGAGCGCCCAGAAGAACCACGAGGCCGCCATGGCCAGCGCCCAGCGCTGCCTGCAGATCACCGAGCAGCTGCAGCTCAAGCAGTTCGTGCCGGTCGATACCTACAACCTCGGGCTGTTCTCGCTGATGGCCGGCAAGGCCAACGAAGCCGTCGCGCTGCTGCGCAAGGCCAAGGCCGCCATGAACCCCAACGACATGATGCTGGCCAAGGAGCTCAACTTCAACCTGGGTGGCGCTCTGAAGTCCATCGGAGAGCTCACCGCCGCGGCCGAAGCCTTCGAGGCCTGCCTGGGGCCCGCCGCCCAGGCCCGCGATGCGCGCAAGCTGGTGGTGGCCCGCGCCGAGCTGGGTGACATCGCGGTCAAGCAGGGCGACACCGCCAAGGCCAAGCGCTTCCTCCAGGCCGCCATGGAAGAAGCGGAGCGTGCCCAGCTCAAGGAAGAGCGCAAGCAGATCAAGCGCAAGCTCGAGGCCCTCTAGGCTCCCGGCGCTCGTGCCTGCGCCTGTCCCCTTCGATCCTGGAGATCCGCCGCGCGTGGATCGTCGCTACCAGTACGCGCACGGTGAGCTTCGGCTGGTGCTCGCCTCCGGCTCGTCCAAGGCCTGGGTGGTCATCCAGGGTGAAGGCAACATGCCGGGTCTCGAGGCCTTGTTGTCCTACCTGGACCAGGCCGCGGCGGCGCTGTCGCCGGGCGAGCGCGTGCGCATCCTGATCGACGTCGCCCGGGTCACCCACGTGCCGCCCCGGGTGCCCCTGGCGCTCGGGCACTGGATCCTGGCCCACCAGCACCAGCTCGAGCGCGCGGGGGTGGTGGTCGCCAGCGGCATCGTCCAGGCCCTGACCCACACCGTGTTCCGCCTGGCGGGCGTGCCGGGGATCCTGATCAGCACCGACTTCGACGAGGCGCGCGCCTGGGTGGGGTGAGGGGAGTCGGCTGCGAGCATAGAGATCCCTCTCCACGTTCCGGGAGGCCTCCGTGCCCCCGCTGCTGCCCGCGC
>CAZHIK010000638.1:0-5758 GCA_964532635.1 uncultured Enterobacterales bacterium | reverse complement strand
TCTGCGATCGGCTTCAACCAGCGCTGCATCGAGCAACTCCTGTTGTCTGCTGACAGGTGGACGGGGGGCGGACCGCGCAAATATGTCCGGCTCGGAGCCCCTGTCAACGGGGGTGACCCCCACGTGATCCCAGCACCGCCCTCACATCCCGACCAGCCGACCCGATAAGTACGCTAAGCTCCCCGTACGCCCGCGCATCACCCGCTCTGATCCCGGAGGCCGCGTGCTCCCAACCGCGTCCCAACCGCGAACCCGCTGGCCCGTCCTGCTGGCTCCCATTGTGCTCATCGGCTGCTCGTTCATCGGCGGTGTGAAGGTGGAGGACACCGGCTACACCTACGAGTGGGAGATCGACCCGGAGGCCGAGGTCCCCTTCGGTATGTGGGGCCTCAACGGCTTCCACTACCCGGCCGGGCTCGAGGCGGTCCGCGACCAGTTCGGACTCTCGCTGTTCCACACCTCCACCTACAGTCCCAGCTTCGCGGTCTACACCCTGCTGCCCATGGTCCGCGACGCCGGCATGAGCGTGAACCTCCGCATGGCCGGGGACCACCACTGGTACACCAACGGCGACGGCGACTTCGAGATCGAGGAGTGGAAGGCGATGCTCGAGCCATGGGAAGGCTCGGGGGTGCAGGAGTACATCGACGACGGCACCATCTCCTACCACATGCTGCTGGACGACATCGCCAACTTCGAGGGACGCTCGCCCGACGGTGACGAGCTCGAGGAGATGGCCCGCTACAGCAAGCAGATCCTGCCCGGCCTGCCGACGGTGGTCCGGGAGGAAGCAGGCCGGGTGCCCGCCCCCACCGGCGGCAGCTTCAGCGAGCTCGACGCTGCCATCAACCAATACACCACCCTGCTGGGGGACGTCGAAGACTACGCCCTCATCAACGAGTCGGCGTCCCACGATCTGAACCTCGACATCATCATGGGGCTGAACATCGCCGACGGCGGCGACGGCCGCAGCGGTCAGCCGGGCTGGGGCGAGAACCACTGGGCCATGAACGCCGACGAGATCGTCGAGTACGGCTACGTGCTCAGCGCTGTCCCCGACATCGTGATGTTCATGGCCTGGGAGTACGATGCCGAAGAGCTGTGGTCCGATGGCACCATCGGCGCCGACTACTTCGACCGGCCCGACAACACCGAAGCCCTGCTCTGGCTGTCGCAGCGCCTGGCCGGAGAGGACGTCGAGCGTCCCTGACCACCCCAGGGGCAGCCCATCAGCGCCCAGCGAACCACTCGCCCACCGCCATCGCGGTCAGCTGGCCCTGCTCGCGCAGGCCTTCGACGGTCAAGCGGTGGTCGTGGGGACAAGGCTCGAGCACGAAGACCGGGTCGTACAGGACGTGCTCCATGGCCCAGCTTCGCGACGAACAAGACTCCGCCGTGCACGACGAGCTGCCCGAGGCCTGCTCGTTGTCGAAGCTCGTCCAGTAGGACAGCACCGGGAAGAAGCTGTTTCCGCTGGGTGAGTAGACGAAGTCGTGCCAGAGCACATCGTTCATCTGGTTGTGCCAGTCCAGCACCATGTCCACGCCCGATGACGCCGACAGGTCTTCGAGGGCCGAGCGAACGACCATGACCTCCACAGACTCGTCGTTGCCCCAGTCACGGTTGGGATCCCGCAGCTCCGATGTGGAGCGGGAATGGCCCAGGTACACCCCGTCCGGGTTGACCATGGGCACGACGTACCAGATCAGCTCGTCCAGCAGCGGCTGGGCGTCGGCCTGTCCCGACACCAGGAAGTCCACCAGCCCGGTGAGCTGGTAGCTTCCGGCCGTCTCGGCGGCGTGCTGGCGGCTGAGGATGAAGACCCCGTGCTTGCCCGCTGTGGGCAGCTCGGGGTTGGTGATGGTGAGCATGCGGATGTCCCGCCCCTGCTCGCTGGTGCCGATGGTGCTCTGCCCCACGGCTGGGTGCTCGCCCACCTGGTCCCGCCAGGTCTCCATGGTCTCGTAGGCGAAGGGGAAGAAGGTGGCCACGGTCACCGGATCGCAACCGAACGCGTGGGTGGCCACGTAGGTCCCGCCGTTGTGGGGCAGATAGCTGTGCTCCTCCATGCGCTCCCACAGCTCGCCGCCGCAGGAGTAGACCAGCTGGACCTCGTGGTCCTGCTCCCCGAAGAATGAGTTGCCCTCCACCTGCTGGACCTCGAGGGTGATGGCTCGATCCCCCACCCCCGAGAGCCGGAAGTGGACCCAGTAGGCGTAGATCCTGCCGGTATTGGCCATGGTGACCGAGCGGGGCGTGAGCCTGACGGTGCCCCCCTCGATGGTGTGGGACCCCACGCTTCCGCTGTCGAAGTCGGCGTCCAGGTTGAGTACGTCCGTGTCGCTGTCACTGTCCGAGTCGGTGTCGGTGTCGGTGTCCGCGTCTGTGTCCGCGTCCACCTCGGGCGTGCTGTCGGGGATGACCATGCCTGCAGGGTGACAGGCGATGAGGAGCCAGGGCGCGAAGGCGAGCGGTCGCATAGGTGCAGCGTACTTCCCCTCACCCCGCTGGCCAAGGTAGGCTCTGCCATCGTCGATGAGCAACTTCTTCTCCAGCCCCTGGTTCCTCGAGGCCTGCGCGGAGGTCCTGCTCCCCGGGAGCGGGGCGCGCCCCTCGACGGTCGAGGTTGAGGGTCGGCGCTTCGACACGCTGGTGCTCCCCGACGGCTCGGTGGCGGGCAATCCCTTGAGCGACTTCTTGGAGCCCCTGGCGCAGGAGCAACCGTCGCTGGGTGAGGTCACGCCGGTGCGCTCTCTGCCCCGCGTGGCCCTCGAGCGGGTGGCGGTGACACATCCACCGACGCAGGTCCCGGGCCGGACCCCCTCCCCTTGCATCGACTGGCGCGGCTTCGACTCCTTCGAAGACTACGTCCAGCAGACCCAGGCGCGGAACTGGCGCGCCTTCAAGACCACCGGCCGCAAGCGCCGCAAGCTGGCCCGGAACCTCGGAGCGGTACGCATCGAGCTTGCGTGCTCCGATCACCAACTCGTGGAGCACGCACTCATCCACAAGGCCCGCCAGCTCCGCCACACGGGGGGCCTGGACCGCTTCGTCGCCCGCCGCACCCGACAGCTGCTCCACCTGCTCGTCCAGTCCGGGCACCTGGATCTGTCCGTACTCTGGGCCGGTGATCGCCCCCTGGCGTTCGCCCTGGCCCACTGGGGCCCCGACCGCTGCGGCAGCTGGATCGTCTCCTACGATCCCGATGCGTCGGACACCTCGCCCGGCACCCAGCTGTACGAGGCGATGATGGAGGCCAGCTTCGCCCGGGGCCACGCCGAGTTCGACTTCCTCATCGGCGCCGAGCCATACAAGTACCACTACGCCACCCACGAGCGGCTGGTGGGGCCCACGGGCGAAGCCTCGACCACCGCGCGGCTGGTGGGCGGGGTCAGGAGCGCCCTCGAGGCCGATGCCCCGCCCCGAAGGCTACGGCATGCAGCCCACCAGCTCGCGCTCCACGCCGCCCGGCTCCGCTTGGAGCACCAACCACCCGCCCCCATCGACGACGCCCCCTTCCGTGACGTCATCGAGGACTGGTCGCCAGGCTGGCCCCGGGTCCGCCACGTGGATCCCCTCGCCTGTCAGCACGCCCAGCTACTGAGCCAGGCCGATCTGGGGGCCTGGGACACGGTGCGCACCCGGGCCTGGCGCGCGCTCCGCGACGCGCGCCAGTTGGCCAAACAGGGCGCGCAGCTGCTGGCTCCAGAACCCGAGACGGACTCCAGCACCCCGAGCCCATCCCCCACTCGCAAGCTCCGTCCGGGAGCCACCGTGCTCGTGCGACAGCCCGATGCGGTCCAGCGCGCCCTGCGCGAAGGCGACGAGCCTGGACTGGGCTACGGCTGCGACACCCTGGAGCGCTACGCTGGCCAGGTCCTCACCCTCCAGCGCCGTGTCGGCGCACACTTCGATCCACACCTGCAGCGCACGTTGCGTCCCGATGGCCTGGTGGTCCTCGACGGGGCCGTGTGCGACGGCTCTCCCGCGTCCCACCGGGGAGGCTGCGACCGCGGCTGTGACCTGTTCTGGAGCGAGGGGATGCTGGATCTGCCGGAGCCCGACTCGTCCACGAATCCCCCCCCCGACCAGGTCGAGGGCTCGCAGCGCAACGACGAGCGCTGGGTGACGGTACGCAGCCTCGATGAGATCGAGGCCGCAGAGGACGAGCGGCCCGACCCGGCGGGCGTGCACTTCGTCCCCGACACCATGGCCTGCTTCTGCGGGCAGCGCTTCCGTGTCCGGGCGCCCGTACACCAGGTCTACGATCACAGCAGCGATCGCGCGATCCCACTCGACGACGTCTTCCTGCTGGACGGTGTGGTCTGCTCCGGCGCCCCGTTGCTGGCCGCGGGGGGCTGCGATCGGCGCTGCGCCCTGCTGTGGCGGGGCGCGTGGCTGGAGGAACGGGAGCGCTGAGGGGCCGGCGTGGCGGCGGCTACCACAGGGTGCGGAAGTCGTACTTCTGCCGGGCGAGGATCGGAGGATTGCGGAGGAACAGGCGCCCATCGCTCTTCAGCAGCGCGTGGCCGTACAGGCGTCCCTCGATGGCCTTGACCTTCTTGTAGCCCTGCAGCTTGTGCAGCCACACCGCGGGCGTGTTCGCGGCGTCGACGTGGCCGAAGACCTTGGCATAGCCACACTCCCGCAGGTGCTGACGGAACAGGAAGAAGTAGTCGTTGGAGGTGCCCCGTCCCCGTGAGTCAGGCAGCAAGTACAGATCGAAGCCCCAGACCTGCCCTGGCTCGAGCTGCAGGCCGAAGCGCACCAGGTGCGGATGGATCTGCTTGCCGGTCACCTGGTGGTCGTGCCACCAGATGTGCCCAACGATCTGGCCGTTGAGCTCCGCCAGGAGCGCGTGGTAGCCGTTGTCCAGGTAGCTTGCGCACTTGGACCACTGACGCCGAAGCTCTTCGTGGTTCCGGCAGAAGCGACGCACGGTCTCGCGGTCTCCCGCGACGACCCGCAGCTCGGACTTCCGCTTGTACCTCTCCTCTCCCAGGTCCCGGGCCATCACCACGTCGCGGATGTCCTGGGCGACATGATCGCCGTAGAACGCCTCGAGCTTGCGCCGGAGCTTTGCCCGCCGGCCGTCCTCGCAAGCCTCGGGGTCCTTCTTGTGCTGCTTGCTCATGGCTCCTCCTGGGGGAAGATGTGCCTCGCGGGGTTGGTGCCGGCTACCGTAGCAAGGCTGTCCTCGAGGGGCAGGCCCAGCTGCTCCATGGCGTGCAGCAGCTTGACCACCGCACTCCACTGAGGGAAGTAGAGCGCGTCCGAGCCGAACACCACCCGCGCCAGCTCCACCCGGCCGAGCACCGCGACCAGGCTGGGCACGCCGAGGCCCGAGATGTCCACCAGGACGTTGTCGTTGGCGCCCAGCAGGCCCTCCAACACCGGCAGCAGTGCGGCCACCTCGCTGGACGCACAGCCGAAGAGCCCGGCGTGGCTGATGACCACGGGCACGCCCGCCTGGCGCCACGGGAAGGCGGCGAGCTTGGCCAGCGCGGCGTACTCCTGCCCTCGAGGATCGGGCAGCAGGCGGCTGATGCCTCCATGGACGATCAGGGGCAGGGCCGCGGCCCGGGCCGCGGCCACCAGGTGCTCGAGCCGCTGGCGTCCACCAGGGCTGCCCAGGTCGATGCCCTGGATGTTGGCGTTGATCTTGAGCGCACGCACGGGGTGGGCCCGAGCCACGCGCTGGACCTCGTCGATGGCCGCATCCTCGCCGTCCAGCTCCACCGGGCAGTACGCGAAGTCG
>CAZHIK010000637.1:0-5768 GCA_964532635.1 uncultured Enterobacterales bacterium | reverse complement strand
CACCGGCTACGATCGTGGCGCGGACGCCAGCGCTGGCGTGGCCGGCCGCGTGGCGGGCGTCTTCGGTGGTGGCAGCCACGAAGCCATCGTGGCCATGAAGAAGCCCGGCTACCTCTCCCTGGGTGCTGACTTCGGGGGCGGGAGCTTCGACTCCTCCGCGGGCGGCCTGGTGCAGCTCGAGCTGCCTCGGGTACCCGGTGCGGTGAGCGCCGCCGGCCTGCAGGCCTGGCGCGAGACCCGCAGCCTCCCCGTCGAGCTGGACGGCCCCGCCCGCGAGCTGGTGGTGGTGGAGCTGGAGCTTCCCGGCGGCTGGGAGCTGACCCACGCCCCGGCCGAGGCCGAGATCGACAACGCGGCCGGTACCTTCTTGCGCACCGTGGTTCACGATGCCGACGAGGGTACGCTCACCGTGTTCTCCGAGCTGGTGCTCACCCAGCCGGTGGTAGCGGCGGCCGACTGGCCCGCGCTGCGTGCCTTGTTGCTCGAGGCCGATTCACGCCAGGGCCGAGCCGTGGTGCTGCAGGCCGCCCAGGAGGACTAGCATGCGCACGGATCGCCGCACCCTCGACCAGCTGCGACCCATCAGCTGCGATCTCGACGTGAACGTCCACGCCGAAGGCAGCTGCATCTTCGCCATGGGCCACACCAAGGTGCACTGCACCGCGTCGGTCACCACCGACCTGCCCCGCTGGAGGCGCGACTCCGGCATGGGATGGGTCACCGCCGAGTACCGGATGCTGCCCCGGGCCACCTCCACCCGCAGCTTCCGCGAAGGCCGCTCGGACATGAAGGGCCGCACGGCGGAGATCCAGCGGCTCATCGCCCGCTCCTTGCGCTCGGTGGTGGACATGCGCGCCCTGGGCCGCCGGCAGGTCATGGTGGACTGCGACGTCCTGCAGGCCGACGGGGGCACACGCTGCGCGTCCATCAACGGCGCCTACATCGCACTGGTGAGAGCGCTGCAGGATCTGGTGGCCGCCGGCCAGCTGGAAGCCCTGCCTCTGACCGGTGGCGTGGCTGCGGTGTCGGTGGGACTGGTGGACGGCGAGCCCATGCTCGATCTGGCGTACGACGAGGACGCTCGTGCGGACGTGGACATGAACGTCGTGATGACCCACGCCGGCGGCTTCGTGGAGGTGCAGGGTACCGCCGAGGGCCTGACCTTCGGGCGGGGGCAGCTCGATGCGTTGGTGGATCTGGCTGCGGCGGGAGTCGTCGACATCGCCGAGGCCCAGCAAGCCATCCTGGAGGGCTAGAGTGCGCTGGCCCGGCCTCGGCCGACCCAAGCGGCTCAACGCAACCCGTCGCGCCCTGATGTGGTGGTTCGGTCCGCCTCAGGTGGCTCACCAGAACGCCACGGTGTCCCTCGACGCCAGCGCAGCCCTGGCCTACCTCGAGGCCCTGAACGCCGGTGGAGACACCAAGGTCACCCTCAACCACCTGCTCGCCGCTGCCATCGCCCGCGCCCTGGTGGCGCACCCCATCGCCAACGCCCGCATCGTGGGCTGGAAGGTGTTTCAGCCGGAGCACGTGGGCATCGCCATGCCCGTCAGCCTCACCGGCCACGCGGGCGAGAGGCGGGGTGAGCTGTCCATGGCCGTGGTGCCCGAGGTTGAGACCCTGAGCCTGCGCCAGCTGGCCCAGCGCGCCACCCGCGTGGTGGGCGGCGAGCGGAGCGGCAAGGGTCAGGTGCCCCTGGTGGACGTCGTCTTCTTCCTCGCCGAGCGGGTGCCGATGCGGCTGGTGCGTGGACTCTTCGACGGGGTCGCGGGTGCCCTGCAGCACACCGTGCCCGCCTCCATCTTCTGGAGCCAGGCCCCCGCCACTACCGCCTTGTCCAACCCGGGGCCCGCCATCGGCTCGGTGCCTGGAGGCCTCGCCAGGGGCCTCGCCCTGTCTCTGCCGGCACGGGGCCTGAGCATGTCCACCGTCTGGGGCGTGGCCATGGTGCAGGACGAGGTGCGAGCGGTCGACGGCGAAGTCGTCGTGCGACCGTGCCTGCCGCTGATGTTGGCCTTCGATCACCGCACGGTCGACGGCATCCTGGCCGGACGCCTGATGGCCCGGGTTGGGGAGATCCTGCTCGATCCGTCGGCTGTCTTCGGGCCTGATGGCGAGGAGATACCGCGGTGATTCGGTTGTTGGTTGTGCTGGCTGCGCTGGCCACCGAGCCCGTCGTCGTCACCGACCCGCCGGCCGCACCCGACGCCCAGGCCGCCGAGGATGCTCGCGTCACCGATCTCCTCGTTCGCCTCAACTTCGCTCGCGTGGCCTATCTGGAGCAGGGCCTGGCCCTGGTCGACCATACCGAGCGGCAGTGCACCTCGGCCTGGGCCGATGAGCTCACCGGCGTGCGCCGGGAGTGGGACACCCACAGCGAGCGCCTGCTCACCGAGCTGAAGCGGCCTGGGGGGGAGTGGGCACCACGCCCCAGCGACGCGGCCGTCGAAGCGGCCAGGCCGCAGATCCTGGAGCGGCTCGACCAGGCCGAGGCGGAGTACATCGAGCGCGTGCGGCTGATGAACCAGCTCATGGAGCGCTGCCCCGAGCACAGAGAGGCCATCCAAGGCATCTACGCGCTCGGCAAGCACGGCTTCATCATCGGCTGAGCGGTGATCCTCCACCCCTCCGTGCGCTGTGTTCCCTGGGGCCCGGGGCGGGTGATGCTGTGGCAGGGGGACACCGGCCGAGGCGTACCGCTGCCCGAGGAGCTGATCGACGACGTGCCCGCCGGGCTGCAGGTGCGGCTGTGGCGTGAGGGCATGCTGGCCGACGAGTCGCCGGACTGTGCGCGGCTGATCCCGTGTCGGTCCACGCGGGTGCTGCTGCTGCCGGCCCGGCCTGCGCTGTGGGTGCCGCGGCCTCTGGAGCGGGGCGCGGGGGGCTACCCCTACCGAGCCCTGGACCTCGAGCCGGTCGAGCTGGCCCTGTGGTGCGCCATGAACGACAGCCGGCGGCTGGACCAGGTCGCGGAGCTGGTGGGCTGTACCATCGAGCGGGCCTTGGCCTTCGTGCGCCGGCTGGCGGCCCTCGAGGTCCAGGCCCTCGAGCTGCGGGCCCGGCCACCACGTCCCGGTGATCCGGGGCTCGCTCGCCTGCATGGGCCCCCGCGCCCCCGTGGGCACGACGCCGAGAGCCTGCGGGGTGCCCATGGAGAGACCCTCCTCTCGGCATGGCACGGCGCCATCGACGACGCGGAGACCCACTTCGATCACGGCGAGACCACCGTGGCTCACGCCTTCGCCCCGCCCCATCCGGCTCTCGCCGGTCACCCCTTCGGCCACACCCTGTTCTTCGCGCTGCGGGAGCGCTTCGGTCCGGCTCGGGGTGTGGTCCTCGAGATCGGGCCCGGCAGTGGCGAGCTGGGCTGGGACTGGCGTGCGGCGGCCGCTGGCATGGACGGCGCGCCCCGGCTCCACATCCGTCTGGACGCCTCGCCGGCCCTGCTCGCCCATCAGGCCGAGGTCCAGCCGGGCACCGCCGGCCTGAGGGCCGATGCCTGCTCGCCGCCGCTGCGGGACGGCTCGGTGGATCTGCTGATCTGCAACGAGGTGCTGGCGGATCTGACCGCCGTGCCCTGGGATGGCTCCCCGGCCGTTCCTGGCACTCCCCATGCCGCTGTGGCCGAGCGCCTCGCCCGCTACGGGATCGAACCCGCGGCGGGCGAGCGTCTCTACAACCTGGGAGCCTGGCGCTTGGTGGAGGCGGTCGCCCGGCTGCTGGCCCCCGGTGGCGGCGCCTACCTCAGCGAGTTCGGCAGCCTGGACGAGGAGCCCACCGAGACCTCCCAGCTGGACCACCCCGAGGTCAGCATCCACTTCGGCGAGCTGCTCGCGGTGGCCCGGGGTCTGGGCCTCGAGGCCGAACTGGTCCCCATGCACCGGCTGCTGGGCTTCGACCTGTCAGCGCGCTGGTTGAGCCGCGGCAGCTTCGAGGCCCTGCGCTGCCTGGCTCCCACCCTCGAGGCCCGCGCCTGGACCTCCGAGACCCTCGAGATCCCCGAGCCCATCGAGGGCCTGCACTGGGTCCCCATCACCCAGGACGGCCCCGGCCCGGTCGTGACCCGCTTCCAGTGCCTGCTGCTGCGGAGGCCTGTCGACAGCCGAATGTAGGGGAGGGGTTCACCCCCTCCCGCTAGTGACACTGCATCACCAGCCACGCCTGGTCGAAGCGGCGCTCCTGCAGGTCCTCGTCACGCAAATAGACGAAGACCGTGCCCACATCCCCCCACATCCAGCCGGGGCCGGCTTCGTCGGTCTCCAGCTGCAGCAGCAGGTTCCAGTCGCCGGGCTTTCCACCGCGGTGTTTCGCGGCCTGGGTGCGTGGATCCCCCTGCACCAGCTGAGGGTGGCCCAGCAAGTGGTGGAAGGTGCCTCCAGGGAGCTCGAGCCCCGTGACCCGCAGCCACAGCTCGTACATGGCCTCGAGGTGCTGCTCGAGGTCCAGGGTCTTGGGGTAGCGCAGGTCGTGCCAGTCGGGGAGGGACACGCCGGGCTCGAAGGTGATGCTGCAGCTGCTGAAGGTCTGGGCCCACTGGGGCAGCGCCGCTGGTGATGGGGTGCGGGTCAGCTCCTCTCGGCTGCCTTCGATGTAGAGCACGGCGAAGGTCTCGGCGCTCTCGGGGGAGTAGCCCCAGCCCTCGCTGTCCACGGCCCAGAACACCAGCAGCCAGCCCTCGCTGGGCAGCGTGTCGGCGGGCGCATGGGGCGCCACCTCGCTCAGGTCGAGCTGGGCCAGCAAGGTCATGGGCTCGGCACCGTGCACGGGCCAGGTGAAGTCTGCGGGCAGGTCGGGCACGCCAGCCAGCCGTGATCCACCCAGCGGAATCTCGGCCATGGGAGCGCGGGTGGGCCGGAGCGTCACGTGGGGGGCGAGGGCCCCTTCGAGGACCGCGGCCTGGTCCGAGAAGGGCGAAGCCAGGATCAGCTCCCGCGCCCGATCGGCGGCGGCCCCAGTCAGCTGTGGGGCTTTCACGGCTGGAGCCGGAGCGGGAGATGGAGCTTCGGCCGGCTCGGGGAGAGCGTCGTTGCTGCAGCCCCAGGCCGCGGCGGTGGAGAGACAGGCGAGCAGGACGAGTGTGCGCGGGGAAGACATGCCGTGAGCCTATCGCGCCGTTCTGGTAGGATGCCTGCCGATGCGTCGGCTGGAGTGAGCATGAGCGAGGAACCGCTGGGAACCCTGTCGGATGGCCGCTACCGGCTCGACAGCATCCTGGGAGAAGGCGGGATGGCGGTGGTCTACAAGGCCTGGGACATGCGTCTCAAGGTGCACCGCGCCATCAAGGTGCTGCTCCCGGCCGTGGCTCAGCGCACCTCCCTGCGCCACCGCTTCGAGTCGGAAGCCCAGACCATGGCCCGGCTGCACCACCCCAACATCCTGATGGTCCACGACGTCGCCAGCGATGGTGGTCGGCCCTACATGGTGATGGAGCTGGTCAAGGGCGGCTCCATGGCCGACATGATCGAGCAGCAGGGCAGCATGCTTCCCGACGAGGCCCTGGACATGTGCGCCCAGGTCCTCGAGGCCCTGCAGTTCGCCCACGAAGAAGGCGTGATCCACCGGGACATCAAGCCCGCAAACATCCTGGTCACCCACCGTGGGGTGCCCAAGGTGGCCGACTTCGGCATCGCCCGCGTGATGAGCGGGGACCACACCCGCACCAGAACCGGCTCCCTGATGGGCACCTGGACCTACATGGCCCCCGAGCTGCGGGGCGATGCCACCAAGGCCAGCCCGCAGACCGACATCTACGCTGTGGCCACCATGCT
>CAZHIK010000636.1:3206-5777 GCA_964532635.1 uncultured Enterobacterales bacterium | reverse complement strand
CTTCCCTCCCCCCTCTGCTACCATCCCCCCATACACCCCACCCCGCCCGCACTGCTGCTCGGTCTCCTCCTCACGGCTTGCCCCCCCGCGCCCGACTCCAATCCCCCCACCAAGACCGAGGCCCCCTCGGAGACCGGCGAAAGCCACCACTCCGAGCCAGCCGAGGAAACCACCGACCCCGGTGACGTGGACGGCGATGACCACACCGTCGAGGACGGAGGCCGCGACGACGATGATCCAACCGTCCACCCCGGCGCCACAGAGAGCTGCGACGGCCACGCGGACGAGTACGCCTGCGACGAGCGCTGCTTCGCCACCGCCTCCACGAACACGCCGTGTTCCCGAGCAACGAGGCGGGGGATGACGCCGGTGGGATCTCGGTGATCTCCGCCTCCGGCTCAGGCAGCGGGGGCGGCGCCTTTCTGCTGGAGCATGCCGCGCTGCTGGCCAACGAGGCGGACGGCGGCGGCGGACCCATACACACCAACAACCACGATGGGGCGACCACCACCATCACCCTCGGTCACAGCTCCTGACGGGACCACCACCGACATCGGAGCATACGGTGGCGCGAACGCTGGCAGCTGGGACCTGGACTGCGACGACCTGGACGCCAGCGTCCACCCAGGGGCCGGGTGCTGAACGCCTACCCCTCCGGCTGCACCCCAGGGCTCCTGTACAAGCCTTCGATCAGCTCCGCGTAGCGCTCGTAGACCACCCGCCGCTTGAGCTTCATGGTCTGGGTCAGGGTGCCGTCTTCGACGGACAGATCCTCGCGGAGCCAGGCCCAGCGCTTGGGAACCTCGTAGCCGCCGTACTTCTTGCGTAGCTCGAGCTCGATCTCGGCACCCAGGGCGGCCAAGACGATGGCGCGGTCGAGGATCTCGTCCGGCTCGATCTCGAGGCGGCGCTCCTTGGCCCAGTGCTCGAGGGCGGGCAGGTCGGGCACGATCAGCGCCACATTGAAGGGCCGTCCGGCCCCGTAGACCACCGCGTTGGCGATGCCGGGCACCCGCCGGATGTCCTCCTCGAGGGTCGCTGGGAAGACATACTTTCCGTTCTCGAGCTTGTACTGCTCCTTGATGCGGCCTGTGATGCGCAGGTAGCCGTTCTCCGACAGCACGCCGCGGTCGCCAGTGCGGAAGCCACCATCCTCCGTCATCACCGCAGCGGTCTGCTCGGGCTTGTTGTGGTAGCCCCTCATGACGTTGGGGCCGTAGACCACCACCTCGCCGTCGGTGCCACCGTCGAGCACCACCGAGGTGTCGATGACCACCCGCACGCCGTCGACGGGGCGGCCCACGGTGCCGGGCTCGAAGCCCAGCGTACTGTTCATGGTGACCGCGGGAGAGGTCTCGGTGAGGCCGTAGCAGTCGTAGGCCGGCAGGCCCACGTCGTGGAAGAACCAGCAGACCTCGGGATTCAGGGTGGCGCTGCCGCTCAGTATCCCCAGCAAGCGACCGCCGAAGCGCTTGCGGATCTTCGAGAACACCACCGCATCGGCGATGTGGTAGCGCGCGGAGGCCCACAGGTCCTTGCGCCCCTCGGCCAGAGCCTCGCGGCGAGCCTTGGCTGCGGCCAGCCCCATGTCGAACAAGGCCTTGGCCACCCCACCGCGCTCACGCATCTGGGCCTGTATTCCGTCGTGGATGCGGTTGAGGATGCGGGGCACCGCCAGTAGGTAGGTGGGCTTGGCCTCGAGGAAGTCCTCCGGCAGGGTCTTCACCGAGGTCATGAAGGCCAGGGAGCCTCCGAACTGCAGGAAGCAGTTCAGCTCGCCAGTCTGGCCGTAGGAGTGGGCCCAGGGCAGGATGCTCAGGCTCGAGCCGGTCTCGTCCAGCTCCGGAAAGCGGCGAAAGCCGGCCCAGGAGTTGCTCGCGAGGTTGAAGTGGGACAGCAGCACACCGTTGGGCTCAGCGGTGGTACCCGAGGAGTAGATCAGCAGCGCGATGTCGTCGGGATCGGGATTTTCGGAGGCCACCGGCTCCGCACCGCCACCCTCGATTGCGGCCAAGGAGTCCGAGCCATCGCCCTCGAAGCACACGATGCGCTCCAGGCAGTCGATCTCGTCCACCCAGGAGGCCAGCTGGTCGGCCAGCTCGGGGGTGGCCACGAACAGCAGAGAGATCCCCGAGTCCTGCACGATGTAGCGCCAGGTGGACTCCAGCTCCGCCAGGTACATGGGCACCAGCCGGGCGCGGCGACCGTAGGTGGCAAAGGCCACCACTGCCCACTCCACACAGTTGTTGGAGATCATGCCCACCACGTCGCCGGGGCCGACGCCAGCCCCCGCCAGCCCAGCCCGCAGAGCGTCCACCCGGGCGCCCACATCCGCGTAGCTGACCCAGCTGTAGGGTTGTCCCAGCTCCCGAGTGCCGAACAGCGGCCGCGCGCCGTGTTTGTCCACGGCGCTCTCGAACAGCTCTACCAGGGTCGCGTGGGGCGGCGGCTCCTGCATCGTCATGGGCGGCTCCTGCGGGAACGGGAGGGACGCGTATCGTAGCAGGCTGCGGGGTTGGGCGGACGGAAGCTCAGGGAGACAGGCCATAGAGGCTCCAGATGAACCATCTG
>CAZHIK010000636.1:0-3106 GCA_964532635.1 uncultured Enterobacterales bacterium | reverse complement strand
GGCGAGCTGTGGCCTCTCCGCGCACCCCAAACAGGCCATAGAGGCGGCAGATGAATCATCTGGGCGAGCTGTGGCCTCTCCGCGCACCCCAAACAGGCCATAGAGGCGGCAGATGAACCATCTGGGCGAGCTGTGGCCTCTCCGCCTCCACACCAACGCCATCCCCGCCGCCAGCAGCCATACCGCTCCCGCAGGCCGAGCCCGGCTCGTGCCGCACCCGCATCCCTCCGCCACCACCGCCTGCTCGTCCGCTGCTGCCCCCGACAGGCCGTCCACCTCGAGGCTCACGGTGTACTCCCCGCCCGCCGGAAGCTCGAAGCTGGCGTCCCAGGCCTGGTTCCAGTCCACCAACTCGCCGTCCTGGTGTAGCTCCCAGCGCAGGGTGTCCGTGCAGGCGTTGTCCACCCGAGGCAGCAGGTTGTCCATCACGGCCCGCCCCTCCTCGACGCTCACCGAGAAGAACGGCGGATCGAGCAGGGTGTAGTCGTCGCACAGGATCAGGCGCAGAGTGTCCACCGGACAGTCCTGGGGCTGCTCCAGCCCCCGCACCTCTGCATCGAGCACCCCGACCTCGCTGTACTCGTGGCAGACCTCGGCCCCCTCCGCTGACGCTCCATCCCCAAACTCCCAGACGAAGTCCCCGATCTCACGCTCGGATCCCGCCTCGAAGCACACCTCCACCGGCACCCTGCCCGCGCTGGCGAAGGCGTGGTGCTCCAGGCCCTCGCCCTCGAAGCGCTCGATGACGGCCCGCTGCCCGTACAGCGCCACCAGCCCGGCGATGTCGTCGCTCATGGGCTCGGAGCCCCGATCGTCGCAGGACCCGAGCTGCCAGTACATGGCGGCCTCGCGCAGCGTCTCGTCATCGCAGACATCGTCTTCTTCGCAGGAGTGGGCCAGGCCGAGGGCGTGGCCGAGGAAGTGGCCGAAGACCGCTTCGAAGACGAACTCGTCATCGCACGCGTCCAGCTCGTCCAGGGTGATGAACTCCGATTTCTCGCTGAAGAGGAGGTAGAAGTCCATCCCGCGCAAGACCGAAAGGTACAGCTCGATCAGCGACCAGTCCCAGTGCTTCCAGATGTCCTGGTCGACCAAGCCCAACGGATCCCCGACCACAAAGGTCGGGATCTCGTCCTCGGCGTCCTCCTCGGTGTAGCTGTCCAACAGTCCCAGGTACTCGAGCTCGAAGCAGGGGCAGTCCGAAGCCTCCTGCCAGGCCGCCACCGTCTCCGCGGCAGCCGCATCCAGCCGCGCCGCTCGCTCGGAATCGGCGTCGTACAGGGCCACCGGGATGGGCTCGTCACAGGACCAGGTGTAGCCCATGGCCTCCCAACCCCAGGCCGTTCCCGGCAGGGCCAGCCCCAAAAGAACCCAACCCCTCACTCCGCCTCCGCCCCGCGCACCTGATCGAGCAGCAGCCAGGTCTCCGAGCCCGGTAGCACCGCGGTCTCCACTTCTGGAACCGACCGCCCGGCGTACAGCGCGTCCAGCCCCTCACGCTCGTCCGGCCCCGGCGCCGCGGCCCGGGTGCTGCAGGCTTCCAGCGGCCAGTGCACGGCCGCCGTGGGCGCCTCCGACTCCCCCATGCCCAGGCTGCGCCCGATCTCGTAGCCCAGCAGGTTCTCGATCACGACGGCACCCTCGCAGCCCTCCGAGGCCGCCTGCTCCGCCGTCACCAACGGCGCCGAACCCACCAGCACGATGTCGTTCTCCACCAGCTCGAAGAGCTCCAAGCCAGCGGCCTCGACCCGAGGCCCCTTGGAGAGCCGCGGCATGGAAGCCAACACGCCGTTGGCGGGCATGGGCCCCTCTTCACCCACAAAACGCACGGTCCAGACACCATCGGCGATCCAGGGCTCCGCGGGTGCGTCCACCAAGCCCAGGTACTCGAAGCGGTAGCAGTGCCCCTCGGCCGGGCCCCAGGCCTCGAAGGCCGCCTTCACCGCGGCCTCGTAGCCCTCGGCCCAGCCGTGCTCGTCCCGAGCCAGGGCCCAGCGCAGGGGCTGGTCGCAGCGTGCCACCCAGCCCACCGGAGTCCAGGCGCTCGCGGTGCCAGGGAGCAACGCGATCCATACCAAGGCGAGCACACTCCGAGCCGAGCACATCACGCGACCTCCGGGTGGAGACGATATCATCCCCCCCCGGAGGCTCCATGCTCGCAATCCCCCTGGCTGTACTGCTCGCTGCACCGGCACTGGCCACCACCACCGTGTCTCTGGACTCGGGCTGGGTCTACGGAGACGTGGGTGACAGCAGCTGCGACGTCGAGGAAGCCGACGTCAGCGCCACCGACAGCTTCACCACATCCACCACCAGCATCGCCGACATCACCGGCATCCACGTGGACATCTCCGGAATGCACGGCGGGTGCGCGGTCTACATCGACAGCGCCACCCTGTACCTGGACGGCACGGCGATCTGGTCCCAGACCATCAGCACGTCTGGCTCGGGGTCGTCCTGCTGCGACTGGTACGTCGACCTGGACTACAGCCCGTCGAGCCTGACCGACCAGGTGCTCTCCAGCGGCACCCACACCCTCGAGCTGTACGTCGACGGCCGCGTCTCAGCCTGGGGCGAACAGATCAGGGCCCGGATCACCGCCACGGTCGAGCACGGCACCGACTGGGACGGCGACGGCTACGACGCCACCGCAGTGGGCGGCACCGACTGCGACGACGACGACGTCTCGGTAAACCCCGGCGCCAGCGACACCTGGTATGACGGCGTCGACTCCGACTGCGACGGCGCCAGCGACTACGACGCCGACGCCGACGGCTACGACGCCAGCGCCTATGGCGGCTCGGACTGCGACGACAGCTCGAGCGCGGTCAGCCCCGCCGCCATCGAGACCTGCAACGGCATCGACGACGACTGCGACGGCGTGGTCGATCCCGGCAGCGCCAGCGGCGCCAGCGCCTGGTACGCCGACAGCGACGGCGACGGCTACGGCGACGCCTCGAGCGGCACCACCGCCTGCAGCCAACCCAGCGGCTACGTCGCAAGCGACACCGACTGCGACGATGCCAACGGAGCGATCAACCCCGCCGCCACCGAGACCTGCAACGGCATCGACGACGACTGCGACGGCGTGGTCGATCCCGGCAGC
>CAZHIK010000635.1:0-5780 GCA_964532635.1 uncultured Enterobacterales bacterium | reverse complement strand
CGGACGGGGCGGCGCCGAACAGCCGGGCCGCGGGGCCGCCCCCCGGCACGCTCTCGGGGGTGTGGGCGCCTTCGGCCAGGTCGGCGGCGAAGATCGAGAAGCCCCGCTCCTTGAGCGCCGACAGGCAAGCCTCGGTGCCGGTGTGGCGCCGGATCTCCACCCAGCGCTCGGAGCCGCGGGCCGCGCCGGGGCTGGGTCGGAAGCTCCCGGTGATGAGGTGCACCTGGTGGAGCCCCAGGGCGTCGGCGGTGCGGATGATGGCGCTGACGTTGTGGCGACGACGCACGGCCTCGACCACCAGCACCACCGAGCCCATGCGCCGATCGAGCACCTCGATCATGCGGGCCACCCGGCGGGATCGGATGTCCTGGGTGAGGGGATGCAGCTCGGCGGGTAGCCGGTCCAGGACCTCGGCTTCGCTCAGCTGTGTCGCCGGTGGCGGAGATGGGTTGCGGGGCATCAGCGCCGGGGGACCAGGGTCAGGGGCTGGCCCTTCCACACCAGACCCAGGGACTTGCCCTCGAAGTGGTAGGCGATCTCCTCGGGCTCGGCCGTGTAGGACTCCAGGCGGAGCTTGCCGCCGGAGGAGGACCAGGTGCCCTCGGTGACCTGGCTGCCGCTGGGGCCCGTCTCGACGACGCGCAGGCGGCCGGTGGCGTCGAAGGTGAAGACGTACTCGACGCCGCCACCCCAGGGACCGCCGAGGGTGCCGCCCCAGATCCCCACCAGGGCCTCGCTGTGACCCCATCCGCCGCTGGCGGCCGCCGCAGGAGCGCCCCAGAGGTTGTCGGCGCTGGCGGGCTGGGCGGCGGGAGTGGCGACGGGATCCCAGAGGGTGCCGTCGGCCCCTGCAGGGAGCACCTCGACCTCTCCCTGGAGGATGGCGGGGAGGTCGCGGGGGATCAGGGCGGTGAGCAACGCGTCGGCGTCGAGGTTGGCGGAGTGGCGCTTGTCGACCATCACCAGGTACCAGCTCACCTGGCTCGACGTGGTGTGGACGCGCGCGCGTCCGATGCTGGTGCTGGAGAACTTCAAGCTGACGGTGCCGTCGGCCTCCTGGCCCATGAGGGTGGCGCTCTCTCCCGCTTGGGACAGAGCGTCGATGAGGGCCTGGGGATCGATGCCGCTGCCGGCGACCTTGACCTCGCGGACCTCGCCGCGTCCGGGATCCGAGGGGATCATCACGGCCCGATCCGCACCCTGGGCCGTCCAGCCCACCGGGGGCGTGAGGGCGTGGGCGGCGCACACGGCGAGCAACCAGCTGTGCAGCATCGACTTCTCCTTCGTTCCCACGGATGCTACCATCGCGCACCTGCTGGAGTGCAACCATGTCGACCCTGACCTCCCGAGAGCGCCGCGCGCTCCGTGCACGTGGCCACCACCTCGATCCCATGGTCCGCGTGGGCCAGGCGGGCATCCACCAGGCCGTGGTGCACAAGGTGGCCGCGGAGCTCCGTGTTCACGAGCTGATCAAGGTCAAGGTAGGCCAGTGGGCCCCGATCTCCGCCAAGGAGGCCGCGCCGATCCTGGCCGAGCAGACCGGCGCCGAGATCGTCCAGGTCATCGGGGGGGTGGTGCTGCTCTACAAGGAGCGCCCGCCGGAGGATGAGGACGAGAGCTGAGCCCTATTCTGCGCAGCTCGAGCCCCGCCGAGCCGAGTCTTCCTGGCGCAGCAGGTCCTGGACGCGGTCCAGGCCAAGGTCACCGGCCTCGTCCAGGCCCCACGGCATGGCGAGATGGTCGGCGCTTGCGGTCGCGGCCCGTGGCCCTGTGGGGTTCCACGCGCCCTGCCAGCGCAGCTCCAGCAGGGCCCGGTGGTCGGTGTAGTCGTAGGCGTCCACGGTGCTCGAGCGGGTGGCGAGGTTGTAGGTCAGGCCCGCGCGCCAGCCGCGCAGATCGCGGCTCCAGGGACCCACCTGGACGCGGAGGGCCAGATCGTCTCGCGCCCCGGCTTCGGGGTCGTACTGGGCGAACTCTGGCCAGCTGTCCCACATGACCATGGCCCGCAGCTTGACCATGTGGTCGCCGGGCAGGGGGGCGCGCAGGCGCATCAGGCCCGTCAGCCCCCAGGCATCCCAGCCGGGATGGCGAGCGCGGTGGATGCGGCCGGTGGTCAGGCCGGTGAGGTTCCAGCCAGGAGCCAGGGACAGCACGGCGGCCGCGCCAGCGTCAGCTTCGGTGCGGGTGCGGGGTAGCTCGCGGTAGATGCGGCGGCCGGCACCGCCGAACAGCTGCACCGAGGAGCCCAGATCCAGCTCGACATCGCCCCGGTGGGTCTCCATGATCCAGCCGCCCTCGAGGGGGTCCTGGCTCACAGCGAGGGCGTCGGGATCGGGATCGCCCCGCAGCCCCATCAGCTCGTTGGCGTACAGCAGCCGGGCCCGGGTGCCCGAGGCCGGACCGACCTCGGCGCCGACACGGGCTCCTCCGCTGATGTAGCCGAAGGCGGCGTGCTCGGCGTGGACGGGGGAGAAGCCCTTGGCGCGCAGTTCGGCCAGGGGGCGCGCCCAGGGGCTGGTCCAGGGCTCGAGGCGCAGCACGGCGTCGAGGGAGGCGATGGGGGCCTGGGTGGCGTCGTCCCCTGCGCGGCCGGAGCCGGCGTCCTGGGGTGCGCTCTCGATGACGTTGGAGGACCAGCCTCCCGCGGCCTGGACCCGGGCGCTCACAGGCTCGCCCCGATCCCCCAGGATCTGGCGCCGCAGGGAGGCGAGCATGGCTCGATCCTCGGCGTGCAGCTCCGGGGCTCTGCGCAGCTCGGCCAGCAGAGGCTCGGCTTTGTCGGGTGATTCGTCGAGCTGGTGCATCGCGGCCCGCAGCAGGTCCAGCCGGGCGGCGTCGGGGCCGGACGCGCCCTCCGGGGCGTCGTCGAGCAGGCGCTCGGTGCGCAGCATGTCGCCATCCTGCAGCAGCACCCAGGCGGCCCAGGCCCGGGTCTCTGCGTCGCTGGGGACCGCGGCGATGCGCTCGAGCAGGGTCTTGGTGGCCCAGACGACATTGCCCTGGTCCAGGTAGGCCTGGGCCTGTTGGCGGGCCTGGAGGCCGGGGTCTTCGGCGCGGGCAGCGGGCAGCAATGCTGCGGCCGCGAGCAGGGCGAGCAGGTTCATCGCGCGCCCACCGGATCGGCGCAGCAGCGGAAGCCCTTGGCGCTGGGAAAGCCCCCGTTCTCCGCGCCGTCGTAGGCGCACTTGTGCAGCTTCTCCGAGTCGCTGCAGTTGTAGGCCCCGCCTCGGTAGTGGTTGATGCCGTCGTCGGAGACCACCACCTCCCAGACGTTGCCGTTGATGTCGAAGATGCCGAACTCGTTGGTGCACTCGGGGAACGAGCCGGTCGGCATGACGTGGAAGTCGGTGTCACACTCGTCACGGCAGTGGGGATAGGCCTCCTCGCCGTCGGGCTCGCCGTCGCCGTCGCAGTCGCAGTAGGTGTCGATGCCGTTGCAGATGGCGGGGTCGTACTCGTCACCGTAGCTGTAGACCAGCTCTTCGGTGGTGGAGCAGACCAGCTCCCATTCCTGGGGGGTGCACAGGCGCTTGCCCGTCGCCTCGCAGGCGTCGGCGGCTACCCACTGGGTGACATCGGAGCTCGAGTACCAGGGCATCACGCCGGGCTGGGACACCGCGATGCTGTCGTCGGTGCCCACGCTGGTCTCCGTGGCGTCGGAGCGAGACGCCTCCCAGATGTCGATGCAGAAGTGACCGCAGACCGGCACCATGCTCAGGGGGCAGTCGATGGGCTCGTCGGTGCAGTCGATCTCGCAGGCCTGGTCCACGCAGGCGAAGGGGAAGCCGCCGCAGTCCGCGTCCTCCTGGCACTCGTACTCGACGCACTCGCCCGTGGCTTCGTCGCAGCTGCCGCTGGGGCAGTCCAGATCCTTGCTGCAGCGCTCCTCGACGATGCAGCCGGTGAGCCGCAGGCCGCAGAGCAGCAGCAGGGGCGCGGCCAAGGTGAGGCCGAGGGTGCGGGGAACGGAGCGGGTGAGGGGAGCCACGGCCGAACCTCCATGCGCGGGTTGCGTTGCGCTGCATCCTCTGTATCGCATTCGGTCCCGCAGCCCGCTACCTACTGTGGAGCGACCTGGGCGTGGCCGGCCGATGCCGTGCTACCCTGTTGGGGGGGGATGGAGCTCACCATGCGCACACCGATCCCGGCTTTCCTCCTCGCCTTGTCCCTCGCGGCCTGCCGTACCCCCAAGGTCACCGACGACACGGCGATCATACCCTCCGACAGCGGTGAGCCCTGCCAGGATCTCGACCAGGACGGCTACTGTGTAGACGATGACTGCGACGATCAGGACGCCTCCATCCACCCCGGCGCCGACGAGCTGTGCGACCGCGTGGACAACGACTGCGACGGCGTTCCCGACGCGGACGAAGCCGTAGATGCCGGCAGCTGGCTGGCGGATCTGGACGGGGACGGCTGGGGCGACGACGCCAGCACCACGGTCGCCTGCGAGGCACCGTCGGGCCACGTGGCCTTCGAGCAGGGTGGCGACTGCGACGACGGCGATCCGCTGATCAACCCCGGCGCCGACGAGGACCCCTGCAACGGCGTGGACGCCGACTGCGACGATGTGCTCGACGAGTGGCCTGCCGATGCCGAGCCCCTGACCTGGTACCTGGACGCCGACGCTGACGGCTTCGGCGACCCCGACAGCACGGTGGAGGAGCTGCCGGAGTGTGGAGCCCCCGAGGGCTACGCGGACAACGACGGCGACTGCGACGACGCCGATCCGGCGGTCAACCCCGACGGCTCGGAGATCTGCAACGGCATCGACGACGACTGCGACGGCCTGCTGGACGACGAGGACCCGGACTGCCCCCTGGACGCGGTCTGCATGTACCCGGACGCCGATGGGGACGGCTACGGCGACGAAGACCGCTGCGAGGCCTACTGCGAGCTGCCCTCCGGCTACAGCTACGACGGCAGCGACTGCGACGACGCCGATCCGGCGATCAACCCCGACGCCGAGGAGGACGTCTGCAACGGCGTGGACGATGACTGCGACGGCGCGGTGGACGAGTGGCCGCCCGAGGATGCGGACATGGCGGTGACCTGGTACGCCGATGTCGACGGTGACGGCTATGGCGACGCCAGCAGCACCGTGGTGGAGCACGAAGACTGCGGGCCGCCCAGCGGCTACGTCCTGGACGACACGGACTGTGACGACGCCAACGCGAGCATCAACCCCGGCGAGGACGAGTACTGCGACGGCGTGGACACCGACTGCAGCGGCACCGACGACGATGACTACGCCATCGACGCCAGCACCTGGTACGCCGATGCGGACAGCGACGGCTACGGCGACGCCACCAGCACCACCGCCGCCTGCGACCAGCCCAGCGGCTACCTGTCGGACGACAGCGACTGCGACGACGGCGACGCCTCGGTCAACCCCGGCGCCGACGAGTACTGCAACGAGATCGACGACGACTGCAACGGCACCGTGGACGACGACTACGCCATCGACACCCTGGACCAGTACGAGGACAACGACACGGACGGCTACGGCGGCGCCCTGGCGGGCAGCTGGTGCGAGATGCTCTCGGCCTACGTCGTCGACCACACCGACTGCGACGACTACGACGCACAGGTCTACCCAGGGGCGGACGAGTACTGCAACGGGTACGACGACAACTGCGACGGCGCCGTGGACGAGGACCACGTCGTGGTGGACGGGCTGGACTGGTACGAGGACTTCGACGGCGACGGCTACGGCGACCCGAGCACCGGGTGGGTCGCCTGCTACGGCCACAGCGACTCGGTGCTCGACGGCACGGACT
>CAZHIK010000634.1:0-5782 GCA_964532635.1 uncultured Enterobacterales bacterium | reverse complement strand
CCGGCCACCACGGTGCCGGCGTGTTTCTCGATGATGCCTGGGCTCTGCTCGCAGGAAACACCTGGTCCGATAACGGAATCGACCTGTTGGCTCAGGGTGACGCCTGCCTCTCACCCCACGATGGCTACGCGGAGGCGCCGCGGCAGGAACTCTGCCCGAGCTGGGACCGTCCTGTCTGCGAGCTGGCGTTCGCGTTGGACCTGGTGGTCGACGAAATCGAGCCAGCCAGGCCTCCGCCCTCCTCACCCAAGGTCCACCACCCGCACATCCGCCCCCCGTTGCTTCAGAGCCCTGACGATCCGCCAATCATCCGGAGCGATGTCGAAGGCCGTGGCGCGGGCCAGGGCCGGCCGTCGGCCGTCGGGGGATAGCGCACACGGCCTGCCGGCTTGATAGCCCCTCTGCATGCCCGATCCCGCCCCCATGGACCGCGTCACCCGCTTCCGCATGGCGGCGGTGGGCGCCCTGTTCGTGCTCACGGGAGCCGTGGCGCTGGTGGCGGAGCAGGTCTTCGAGAAGCTGCTCTCCACGGTGGTGGGTGCCAGCACGCCCGCTGGCGCCATCGTGCTGGCGGTCTACTTCACCGGGCTGACCATCGGCGGCCTGGGCTACGGGCCGGTGATCGGCCGCGCCAAGCGGCCCCTGCTGCTCTACGCGCTGCTCGAGGGCTTCGTGGGCCTGTGGGCCCTGGGCCTGGCCCTGCTCTTCCCTTGGCTGCAGGGGGCCGCCGGGGCCGTTGTGGGGCTGGCGGGCGACAGCCCCGCGGCCCTGCTGCTGCTGCGCTTGCTGGTGGCGGGGGTGTGGATCCTGCCGCCCACCATCGCCATGGGCATGACCTTCCCAGCCATGGTGGGGGTGCTCGAGCGGGCCCGGGTGCCGGGGCTGCAGCGCCGCATGGCGCGCTTCTACGCCCTGAACCTGCTGGGTGCGGTGCTGGGGGCCGGGCTCGCGCCCTACCTGCTCTTCCCCACCATCGGCCTGGTGGGGGCCTTGCTGCTGGCGGCCTTGCTCGAGGCGGGGGTCGTTGTGGCGGCCCTGGCCATCGGGCGGGGCTGGGCTGGAGGTGGAGCGGTCGAGGAGGCTGACGCGTCCGCGGGAGCCCTGCTCCTCCCCCTGCTGCGCCAACCGGGCCCGGCGCTGCTGGTGGCCTGCGCGGCGGGCTCGGGCTTCCTGATCTTCTGTCTCGAGGTGGTCTGGCTGCACCTGGTGGGCGCTGTGGTGGGCACCTCGGTCTACGCCTTCGCCAACATGTTGCTGGCGGTGTTGCTTGGGCTGTTGCTCGGGGGCCTGCTCAGCTCCCTGGGTCGCGATCGGGCGGCGGTCCTGCCCCCGGTGGTGATGCCGGCCGTGCTCCTGGTGGGGGGCTGGCTGCTGCTGCTGACCAGCGGAGTGTGGGACGTGGTGCCCGCGGTCTTCGCCATCGAGGGGCTGGTGGAGGGCTTCGCGGGTGGTGAGCTCCTGCGCCTGGGGATCTGCCTGGTCCTGGTGGGGCTGCCCGCGGTGGCCTTGGGGCTGGTCTACCCCCTGCTGTTCCGGCTGCCCCTGTTCCCCGCCAGCCGCGCCGATCGCTTCGCGGGCTTGCTGGCCGCGGCCAACGCCGTGGGCTGCATCACGGGTGCGCTGGTGGGCGGCTTCGTGCTCATCCCCGGGCCCGGCTCCGAGGTCACGCTGCGGGGGCTGATCCTGATCGTGATGCTCCTGGGGCTGCTGCTGGCGCTATGGCTGTTGGTCCGTCAGTTGCGCACCCCCGGTCCTCGCCTGCGTCGCCCTCTGCTGGCGGCCCTGGTGCTGCTGGGCGGGCTGGGGATTGTGGCCCTGGCCAAGGAGCAGCCCTGGGATCGGCTGCAGCTCACCTCGGGCACCAACGTCTACTTCGCCCCGGCCCACGTGGGCTCCGACACAGAGCTGCTGTTCTGGCACGAGGACAGCTACGGCGGCTTCACCACCGTGGTGCGCAACCGCACGGTGGGCGGCGAGCCCTGGCAGGTGCTGCTCACCAACGGCAAGTTCCAGGGCAACGACGTGGGGGAGCGGGCTGCCCAGGTAGGCTTCGCCTTGCTCCCGGTGGTCCACAGCGAAGCCCGCGGGCGCGCCCTGGTCATCGGGCTGGGCACCGGGCAGACCGCCCAGGTCGTGGCCGCCGCCGGGTACCGCGAGGTGGAGATCGCCGAGATCTCACCGGGCATCGTCCAGGCCGCCCAGGAGTGGTTCCAGCCGGTGCATCGGGGGGTCCTGGATCGACCCGGTGTGAGCCTGCACCTCGAGGACGGACGCAACCACCTGCTGCGCAGCCCGGGGGACTACGACCTCATCACCATCGAGCTGAACTCGGTCTGGTTCGCGGGAGCCAACTCGCTGTACAGCCGCGAGTTCTACGGCCTGGTGCGTGAGCGGCTGGCGTCGGGCGGGGTGCTGCAGCAGTGGATCCAGCTGCACCACATCGCACCGGAGGAGGTGCTGTCGGTGCTCGCCTCCGTGCAGGCCGAGTTGCCCTGGGTGGCCATGTGGCAGATCGGGGGCCAGGGCATGCTGCTGGCCGCGGAGCAACCGCTCGAGCCCAACGAACTCGTGATGCAGGCGCTCGAGGCTGGGGGCGAGCTGGACGACGCGTTCGGCGTCCTCCATGAACGCCACGGCTACCTGGAGACCATGCTGGAGAACACTCGAGTACTCTCCGGAGACGAGCTGCGGGCCCGGGTGGAGCGCGCCCGCACCGACGGCGTGACCCTCACCACCGACGGCAACCGCTGGCTCGAGTGGCACACGCCGCGCCACAACCTCGAGTCCGTCGATCACCACCAGGCCGTGATCGAGGCCTTGCTGGCCGAGCTCGAGCCCGCCGAGCGGGAGCGCCGCTCGAAGCGGCTCTCGGAGTGAGCCCCCGCATCCTGATCCGGGGCACCTTTGCATCCGTGGCGCTCGATGGACACCCGCCATAGGGGCCAAGCGAACCCGGGGCAGGAGCCCAGGATGCAAGCTGACTACGACGCCATCGTGATCGGCGCGGGTATGGGTGGTCTGGCGGCCGCCGCGCGCATGGCCCGGCTCGGGCACAGGGTGCTGCTCCTCGAGCGGCACACGGTCCCCGGGGGCTACGGCACCTCGTTCGTGCGTGGACGCTTCGAGTTCGAGATCGCCCTGCACCAGATCTCGCCTCCCACGGCCGGGGGCCGCAAGCGCCCGTTCTACGGGGTGCTCGAGGGTCTGGGTGTACTGGACCGCGTCGAGTTCCACCCGCTGCCCCTGTTCTACCGGAGCATCTTCCCGGACTTCTCCCTGCGTGTCCCCGCGGGGGTCGACGGCTTCCTCGACGCCCTGAGCGGCCAGTTCCCTCACGACGCCGACGGGATTCGCAAGGTGGTGGACCTGCTGCTGCGCCTGGGCCGCGAGCTCGAGCTGGCGGGTGACGCCGTGCAGCCCACCGACGGCAGCGGCATCTCGCCCGCGAAGGTGGCCGCGCTGCCCCTGCGAGCCCGCAGCCTGCTTCGCTACAGCGGGGTCAGCGTCGATCGAGTGCTCGAGCGCTACGTACACGATCCCCGGGCGCGCGCCGTCATCACCCAGACCTGGGGCTACTACGGCATGGCCCCCTCCGAGCTGTCCTTCCTGTACTTCGCGGCGGGCACGGGCATCTTCATCGAGGCCGGCCCTGCGTATGTGCGTCAGCGCTCCCAGGGGCTGTCCAGCGCCATGGTGGCGGTCATCGAGGAGAACGGCGGGGCCGTGCGCACCGGGTGCGGCGTGCGGCACATCCTGCAGCAGCGAGGGTACATCAGCGGTGTGATCACCGACCGCGACGAGCACGTGCGGGCTCCGGTGGTGATCTCCAACGCCTCGCCCCTGGTCACCTGCCGGGAGTTGATGGACCCCGACATGGTGCCCGGCTCCTTCTGGCGCCGTCTGCGCAGCACCACCGTGGGCCCGTCATCCCTGAACGTCTACCTGGGCCTCGACCGGCCTGCGGCCGAGCTGGGCCTCACCGACAACGACCAGTGGATCAACGACGGCTACGATCCCGACGCGGTGTTCCGGGGCATGCACAGCCTGGAAGATCCCAGCCTGATGATGCTCACCTGCCACAGCCACGACCTGCCCGAGCTGGCGCCTCCAGGCTGCACCGCCCTCACGCTGACCACGCTGTACTACGCCGAGCCCTGGCTGCGGCTCGATCCTTCGCGCTACGTCGAGACCAAGGAGCGCATCGCGGCTTCCATGCTTGCCAAGGTGGAAGATCACTTCCCCGGCGTGCGCGACAGCATCGAGGAGATCGAGGTCGCCACCCCGATCACCAACATGCGCTACACCGGCCACCCGGGCGGTGCGATCTACGGCTTCGACCAGCCCCCGGCCGAAGCCATCATCTGGCGCATCCCCAACCAGGGCCCCATCCCCGGGCTGTTCTTCGCCGGCGCCTGGACCCTGCCCGGCGGCGGCTTCGAGCCCACCATCTGCTCTGGCTACAACGCCGCCTGCCTGGCCTCGAGCTGGCTGGAGGCACAGCGAGGGCCCCGCGTCTTCGGCCTCGGTTCTCGGGAGGCCCAGTCATGAGCCGCAGCATCCGCACCCGCATCCGCGACCTGGCGGGAGACATCGGCGGCTTGGCCGTCGAGCAGGTCAGCGCCCAGGCCATGCGCCTGACCTCCTGGGGCGCCGACCACGCCCGCACCGACCACGCTGGCCAGACCCGCCGGGCGGTGGCCGCCATCCACCCTCCCAGCATGGACCTCGAGCTGCGCGAGGTGGTCCAGGTCTCCCCCACCACCCGCAGCCTGCGCTTCGCCCGCCGCGACGGACGCTTGCCGCCTTTCCGGGCCGGCCAGCATGTCAGCCTGGCGGTGGAGATCGACGGTGTGCGCACCTCGCGGCCCTACTCCATCTCCTCGGCCCCGGGTGAGCCCCTCCTCGAGCTCACCCTGCGCGACGATCCCGACGGCTTCGTGGCGCCCTGGCTCTACCGGGTGGAGCCGGGCTGGCGCACGCGCTCCTCCGGCCCCGTGGGCACCTTCCACTACGACGCCCTGCGAGACGCCGAGCGCCTGGTCTTCGCGGCCGGCGGCACGGGCATCACCCCCTTCGTGAGCATGCTCCGCCAGGCCCAGGCCGACGGCTGGCCGCGGCCCATCACCCTGCTCTACGGCAACCGCAGCCCCGACGACGTGCCCTTCGCCTCGGAGCTGCGCCGCATGGCGAGGGGCAACCCGAGCTTCCGGGTGATCTTCGTCTACTCCGACGCTCCCGACGTCAAGCGCGTGCGCCACGGCTTCCTGGATCGCAGCCAGCTCCTCCACGCTGCCCGGGAGCCCCAGGCCTGCAGCTTCTTCCTCTGCGGCCCGGAGCCCATGCTGAAGCTGGTGCGCGCCGAGCTGACTGAGCTGGGCCTGCCGCGGCGACGGGTGCGCTCCGAGGACTTCGGGCCCCCTTCCCGCATCGAAGCCCAGCCCGGCTGGCCCGAGGGCCTCTGCCCGTCCGAATCCTTCGAGCTGGTGGTGGACGACATCCGCGTTCCGGCCCTGGCCGGCGAGCCCCTGCTGGTGGCCCTCGAGCGCGCCAAGCTCGCGCCCTCCTCCACCTGTCGCACCGGCGCCTGTGGTGACTGCCGGGTCAGGCTGCTCTCCGGCCGGGTGCTGGTGCCCGAGGGCGTGGCCCTGCGTCGCTCGGACGTCGAGCACGGTTTCGTGCACGCCTGCATGGCCTGGCCCCTCGAGGACTGCGAGATCGGGGATGTGCCCTAGTAGTCGGCCACAGGGATTCTGACCGATCCCGAGATGTTCCGCGAATCGAT
>CAZHIK010000633.1:0-5786 GCA_964532635.1 uncultured Enterobacterales bacterium | reverse complement strand
GGTGAGGTCCGGGTAGAGCCCGTGGGGGTGGGTGCGGTTGGTGGTGTCGAAGGTGAGGCCCAGACCGAAGCCCGCGGTGTAGCTGCCCGCGATGGCTTCCCAGCGCAGCCGCTCGGCGTGGACGTAGATCTTGCCGAGCTCGGGCTGGGGGGAGCGCCAGGTGGCGTAGAAGTCGTGGCTGCCAGGGTCGTAGGCGATGCCGCTGATGTTGTCCTGGGCCAGACCCAAGAAGCCGGCCTGGAGCCACTTGTGGTACTTGACCCGGGCGCTGACGTAGGTGTTGGGGACCTTGCCGTAGCCCAGCTGCCGGGAGTCGTGGGTCTTGTTGGCGTGATCGCCCTCGATGGGCTCGGTCTCCTGGAGTTCCAGGGCCGAGCGCAGCCGGACCTTGCCGCGGAGGTGGTCCTTGGGCTGGACCGGCGGATGCGCTTCGACGAAGGGGAAGACCTGCCCCAGCACGTCGTCGCCGAAGCCCGGAACCCGGAGCAGGTCGGTGGGATCACCGAAGGGGCCTTTGGCCTTGCGGTCGGCCACGATGGCTTCGGCCAGCTCGCGGCTGACGCCAGGCAGGTCGTACAGCTCGCCTCGGCGGGCGCGGTTGAGGTCGATGGGCTGGGAGAGCAGCTCCACCAGGATGTCGAAGTCGTCCTCGGACAGGGTGCCGTCCGCGTACAGCTCGCGCAGCTCGTCCTCGTTGTCCACGACGATAGGGGCGGGGTAGACGCGCGCCTCGGCCTGGGGGAATGCCAGCAGAGTCAGCAGCAGGGGCATGAGCGCCACGGCACTTTCCTCCTTGTTGGGTCGGCTGGAGGAGCGCTAGAGCTCCTCACAGCGACTCCAGAGATCCTGGAAGGCCAGCTCGTAGCGGGCTGCGAGCTCGGGGGAGCCGAGCACGACCAGGTTCTCGTCGTTGATCTCGTTGGCGGAGCGGGTGTAGTTGAAGGAGCCCGTGAGCACGGTGTGCTCGTCGATGATGGCGAGCTTGTGGTGCATGATGCCGCCGGCGAAGCCGTCGGCGATCCGCACATCGGCGCCAGCGTCTGCGATCATGCGGAGGGCCTCGGCCTGGTCGGAGAGGGTGGTGGACTGGCCTGCGTCGGCGCAGATCGACACATCCACCCCACGCACCGCAGCGGCGTCGTACAGCGCGTCACGGATGTCGGTGTTGGTGAAGGTGTAGATGGCGACGTGGATCGTGTCTTGCGCGGCCTGGATCTCGCCGGTGATCACCGAGGCGATGTCGTCTTGGTCGCTGAAGTAGGCCTGGCTGGTGGAGCAGGCTGTGGCGAGGGAGCCGCAGACCACCAGGGCCAGGGGCCATCGAACGAACGAAAGAAAGCCAGTTTTCGGCACGAGGATGCCCTCCCGGGCTGCACTTCCTCTACCACGCCCCTGGGGGTAGGGGCAAGGGCGTGGAGCTGGCGATGAGGGCGTCCATTGCGCGACCTTCGGGGGTGGAGCCGGTTATCCGGGAAGGGAGCCCGAAGGAAGCTCGAGCCACTGGCCCGGGTCCTGCTTTCATGTGCCAGGAGGTTGAGCTGCCGCTCGACAGACGTCGGCGCGCAATCCGCAAGGTGGCCATTGGCTTCGCGGTCGTGGCCCTGGCGGGCTGCGCGCTGTTCTGGTTTCTGGGCACGAGCACCTTCCAGCGGTGGGTAGGGCTGGCCTTGGTGGAGCTGGCAGAGGTGGCCACGGGGGAGCGGGTGTCGGTGGGACGCGTCATGGTGCGGCCCTTCGAGCGGCGCCTGACGGTGCGCGGCCTGCTCATCAGCTCCGAACAGACCGGCGACACCATCCTGGCCGCCCGCAGCATCGAGGCTGTCTTGGGCTGGGATGGCCTCGAGCCCGTGCTCGATCATCTCATCGTGATCGAGCCGGTCCTGCACCTGCACGTGGACCCCGATGGCTTGCGGGAGTTCCGGGACGCGGTGCGCACCGGCGGAGGGGGAGGGCGCCCCTGGCGCTGGGCGATGGTCGAGGATGGCTCGGTGGTCATCGACCTGCCTGATGGGCAGTTGGTGATCGACGACCTGGACCTGACCCCGAGCGAAGAGCCTGTGCGCTACACCCTGGGCATCGAGGCGGTCGCGGTGGAGATGGGCCGGCTGCAGCAGCGCTCACAGCCCATCCTGTGGGAGGACATCGACTTCGACCTGGGCTGGGTGCACATCCCAGAGCTCGAGCTCCACTTCCCCATGGCCTCCCTGATGGGCCAGCTCGAGGCCTCCAAGGAAGGCTCCCTCGACGGCAGTCTGTGGCTCGGCTTGGACCTGGCGCGCCTCGACCCGTTCCTGATGCCGCGCCGCCACGTCGATGGGATGCTCGATCTGGACATCGCCATCGATGGCACGGCAGAGGAGCCGGACATCAGCGCAGGCCTGCGCATCTCACCCTGGGTGCTCACCCTCGCCCCAGGGGGCGCTGAGCTGGGCCCGGAGCAGCCCGGGCGGCCGATGTACTTCGATGAGCTGCAGGGCAGCCTGAGTCTCGACCTCGAGGACCGGATGGTCTTGCTCGAGCACCTCGAGGGCAGCTTCGCCGAGGGCTGGCTCTCGCTGCAGGGTGGGTACGGGCTCGAGGAAGGAGCTGTCGAGCTGCAGCTGGACCTGCGGGGCACGAGCCTCGAGACGGCGCTACGCTCCATGGGGGCCGCGCCCACGCCTTGGGTGGACCTGGGCCTGGACCTCGAGGCCGAGCTCACAGGGACCCTGAAGCCCATCGATCTCGAGGGCCCCATCGACATCGCCACCCGCGGCTTCCATGTGGACGACGGCCCCGCCCGTCCAGGACGCCACGAGACCCTGCTGGCCATCCCCCACGGTCGCCTGAGCGGTGAGATCCATCTGCTACCGGACCGGGTGGTGGCGGACATCGAGCGCCTCGAGCTGCCCCGGGGTGGGGGCTTCGCGCGGGTGGAGATCGGCCTGAAGTCCCAGGGCCCACTGGATGTGGACCTGCACCTGCGCGACTCGGACATCGGCATCTTCCAGCCCCTGGGCTCCCTCGAGCTCGAAGGCTGGGGAGATCTGGACGCTCACGTACACGGCCCCTTCTCGAGCCTGCAGATCCAGGGCCACGCGGCGGTGGACGGCCTCGAGGTGCTGGGGATCCCCTTCGCGGACCACGCCTCCATGGAGGTGGACTGTCCCACCCTGCGGGAGCTGCACTTCGAGGGCATCGAGGCCCTGCGGGGTCGCACCCGCTACGCGGGCAACCTCGGGGTGTTCTGGCGCCCCCAGCTCGAGCTGGACACCCAGATCCTGGTGCGGGACGGCTACCTGAGCGACCTGGTGGGAATGTTCGTGGACATCCCCGGGGTCGAGGCGCGGCTGGATGGCACCCTGGACCTGGCGGGGGAGCCCTTCGACATGGACGGCACGGTGGAGCTGGAGCTCGAGGAGGTGGAGCTGGTGGGCGAGCGCTTTGCGGCGGGCCGGGCCAGCGCCCGCATGGATGACGGCCTGTTCACGCTGCGCTACCTCGAGGTGCAGCGGCGCGGCGAGGCCGAGTCGCTTCTGCTGCGGGGCAGCGTGGGGCGCGAGTACGCGACGAACTTCGAGCTGCTCAGCGACGGGCTGCGCCTCGAGAGCCTCGACGCCCTCCAGGGTCGTGGGCTGCCGGTGGAGGGCGGGCTGCAGGTGCTGGCCTACGCCTCGGGAAGCCTGATGGAGCCGCGCTTCCAGGGTCGCATCGGGGCATCGGGTATGCGCTCCCACGGTCAGCCCGTGCCCAGCTCGGTGGTGCGCTTCGACACCGAGGGAAGCGTGGTGACGGTGGATGGCGAGCTCGTGGGCGGCTCGGCTGAGCTGTCGGGAACCGCCGACTGGAGTACCGGGGGCTACCGCTTCGATCTGGACATGCTCGAGCTGCCGCTCCACCTGGCGCGCCCCACGGCCGCCGCCGGCTCTTCGGTTCAGCTGCTCGCGGACGGAAACCTGGTGATCCAGGGCCAAGGCAGCGAACCCCCGGACATCGACGGGGAGCTGGACCACGTGGTCCTCGCCTGGGGGGATCGGGAGCTGCGCAGCGAGCAGCCCTGGCGCTTCATCCGGCGTGGGGCATGGTGGCAGCTCGAGGACATCTCCCTCACCGGAGAGCGCAGCTGGGCTCGGCTATCGGGGGAGAAGTACCCTGACCGTACCATGCAGCTGCAGGGTGAGGGCGAGCTGGACCTCGAGTGGCTCCGATTGGTCAGCTCCGACATCCTCCGCGCTGGGGGGCTCGCCAGCTGGGAGCTCAGCGTCGTCGGTCCGGCTCGCTCACCCGAAGTGCAGGTGCGGGCCCAGCTCCACGAGGGCCTGGTGCGGGCCACCTGGTTCCCCCACAGCTTCGAGGCCCTCGAGGGAGGGCTCACGTTCGCGGCCAAGGGCTACGGGCTCCACGATCTGAAGGGCCGCGTCGGGGGTGGTGAGGTCGACATGAGCGGCTTCATCCACGCCCGAGACTGGGTGCCCGACGCCTACGATCTCGAGGGGCGTCTCACGGGTGCGCGGGTGCAGTACATCGACTCGCTGCCGCCGGTGGTGGGCGACGCCACGCTGAGCTTCGACGGCCCCATCGACGCCCTGGTGCTCGCCGGAGAGATCGACGTCCACGAGATCGTCTTCTCCGAGCGCATCGACTGGGAGAGCTGGCTCATCGAGCAGGAGCGCTTGAGCGCCACCGCGCCCGACGAATCCGCCGACATCTTCTCCATGGACATCGGCATCACGGCCGCCGGCACCGGGCGCATCCGCAACAACGTGGGCAACGCCCGTCTCAGCGCCGAGCTGCGGGTGGTGGGCGACACCGCGCGGCCCGGCGTGCTGGGCAAGGTCTGGGCCGAGCCCGACGGTCGGGTCTACCTGCAGGAGCGGGAGTTCGAGGTCACCCGCGGCGAGCTGCACTTCATCGATCCCTACACCTTCGATCCCGAGCTGGACTTCCTCTTCGAGACCGACGTGCGCAGTCGAGTGCGGGACTACCACATCTACTACCGCATCACCGGCCCCTTCTCGGACTGGCGCACCGACGCCTCCTCAGACCCCGCGCTGTCCCAGGCCGACATCAACTGGCTGCTGCTGTTCGGGGCTACCCGTGCGGAGCTCGAGGAGTACGGCGAGCTCGAGGGAGCCTTGGCCTGGGAGGGCATCGACCTGCTCTCCAAGGAGCTGGGAAGCGGCGAGCTGCTGGACCGCATGGGAGCGGGGCTCGGGAAGTTCTCCCCCGATCGCATCGACATCATCACTGGCACCAGCACCCAGGGCGTGCGCAACGTCAGCTCCGAACCGAGGCTGCTGGCGGAGAAGGACTTCGGGGAACCCTGGGACATCACGGTGGCGGGTGAGATGAACCTGACCCGGGCCGAGGACTTCTACCTGAGCCTCGAAAAGCGCATCGCCCAACACCTGTACGTGACCACCTACTACGCGAGCATCCAGTACGAGCGATCCCTGGACATCGGCGGTGCCTTCGGTACCGAGCTGCAGATGCGCTGGGAGGTGGAGTGATCCATCCGCTGTCGGCCCTGATGCTGCTGGCTGGGTACGCCCTGGCCGAGGCACCCGCGGAGGTGCCCTGGTACGTCGGGCAGCCCGTGGAGATGGTGAGCCTCGAGGCCTCCGACGGTGGCCTGCCGGGGGAGAACCTCGAGCCCCTGCTCAACGTCAAGCAGCACAGCCTGCTCGAGCCCTACCAGGTGCGCGCCGATCTGGCGGTGCTGCACCGGGTGGGACAGTTCGCCTCGGTGGAGGCGCACGTGGAGCCCTGGGTTGGGTACGACGCTGAGGGCTACCCCTTCCAGGCCG
>CAZHIK010000632.1:0-5800 GCA_964532635.1 uncultured Enterobacterales bacterium | reverse complement strand
AACCTGGTGGGCAGCGCCTACTTCGAGAACCACCACGTGGTGGCCCTGGTGCCTGTCCTGGCGGTGGCGCTGGCCGGGCTCACCCGCGCCCTGGCCCCCGCTCGCATCGGCGCCTGGGGCACCGTCGTGCCCAGCGTGGCCCTGGGCATCTGGCTGTGGCTGGTGTGGCCCGGCCTGATGCCGGTTCCATCCCCCGCCGTGGCACCCACGCTGTTCGAGGTGCACTCCTTCCACAACGCCGCCGCCCTGGCGGTGGCGGCTCGGGACGACGCCCAGGCTCTCGAGCGCCAGCCAGGCGTGCTGCTGTGGACCCAGCGCCCCGAGCAGGTCACCCCCTGGCTGCTGCCCGACCTGATCAACGAGCTGGCCCGGCTGGATGTGGGCCGCAGTGATCGTCCCGCCGCCTGCTACATCGTCAGCCTGCCCGCCTTGGACGCCAAGCTTCGAGGCGGACGTCCGATCCCGATGCCCGCGGATGTGCGCATGAGCCTGCGGGCCTTCGACGACTGCGACCAGCTGGCAGCCCTCGAGCCCACCCTCTGCGGAGGCGTGGCCCACAGCTTCCTGTGGCGCGGCCAGCGCTGGTCCGACCGGAACGACGACACAGCGTTCCTCGAGGGCGTGCTCCCCTGCGTGCGCACGCGCTAGCATGGAGCCCATGAGCCCCACCGCACGCCGCAGCCTCCTTGCCCTGGACGCCACACTGGCGCTGGGTCTGTTGGCCGTGGGCCTGCAGGCGCGAACCGCTTGGCAGGATGCCGTGGTGGTGGCCGACTGGCCCTGGTTCATCCACAGCTCGAACGCCATCGCCCTGGGCGAGCCAGCCCCCTTCCTGCAGCTGCTGTACAGCTCGGTGCCCTGCGCCGTGTTCGCGCTCCTCATCCGCCTGTTCCAGCACCCCGACCGGCTGCTGTGGGCATGGGCCGCCCTGGGCGCGGTCTCGGCCCCACTGGGGTACCTGGCGGTGCGGCGGCTCGGCGGGCCCCTGGCGGGGGTGGCGGCAGGGCTGATCCTGGCCCTGTCCACCGGCGACAGCGCTGTGGTGGAGGGCATCAAGTCGCCCTACGTGATCTCCACCTTCACCGCCTTGGCGGCCCTGGGCCTGGTGGCGTCGACCCAGCGCAGGCCCTGGGGCCCCCCCCTGCTGATACTGGGGGCGGCGTTGGCGGTGGGCTTCCACGTGGGCCTGTTCGCCACCGTGCCACTGATCTGCCTGCTGGCGGGAATCCATCTCGCGCGGCTGCGTCCATGGCGGGCGGCCCTGGGCTCCGGGCTCGCCTGCCTGGTCCTGGGGGGCGCGGTGCTGGCATGGGTGCTGCTGCTCGACCTGGACCACCTGCTGGGGGACATCGCCTTCTACCAGGCTTCCTACCCCTCCCAGGCCCCCACCGGGCTGGCGGACCGTACCGGCTGGTTGCTGGGGCTGCTGTGGGCACAGCAGGGCGCCTTGGCTGGCTCGCCGGGCTTGATCCAGGGCCTGGACGCCATGTACCTGCAGGGCATGGCCTCCACTGTGGCCAGCCTGCGGGTGCTGTCGGCCACCACCTGGGTTGGGCTGGTGGCTTGGGGGATACACGCTCTGCGCTGCTGGCGCGCCGGTCGCGGGGGGCGACAGCTCGAGCCATGGGAGCGGCGGCTGCTGACCGCGGGAGCGGTGGGCCTGCAGGCCTGGCTGCTGCTGCTCTGCGGCAGCTTCGTATACCTGAAGAACGGCTGGCAGTGGGACTACCTGCAGTACCACCACTTCGTGTCCCTCCCTCCCATCGCCCTGGTGGCGCTGGCCGGCGCCAGCGCGGCCGTGCTGCCCGGCCGCTGGCGCTGGTTGCCGATGCTGCTGCCCACCGCGGCCATCGCGGCCTGGCTGGGGCTGGCGTGGGGCGAGACCCTGCACCCCCTGCCCCGCCCCGAGGTGTCGACCCCACCCAACACCCCCATCGTGCGCTCCGCCCGCACCGCCAACCAGGCCGCCTGGCTGGTGCGCCAGGATGCAGAGGCCCGGGGTGTGCAGCCCGGCGTGCTGCTCTGGGGTCCCTACGGAGACCACAGCGAGCCCTGGCTCCTCCCGGCGCTGGTCAACGCCCAGGCCCGCCTGGCCTGGGACGCCTCGGACCTCCCGCCCGCCTGCTACCTGCTCACCACCCCGAGCCTGGCCGATCGCGCTGGCAGCGGACATCGGCTGATGGAGCAGCCCGACGGCCTGGTGCTGCTGGCCTTCGACAGCTGCGAGGAGCTGCGGGCCTTGGACGCCCAGATCTGCAGTCGCAGCGGGGCTCGGCGCTGGCGAGACGACAGCGTGGGCGATCCCATGCCCGAGACCGCCTTCCTGGACGAGTTCCTGAGCTGCAGCCTGCTGCCCTGAGGCGCGCCTACAGGGTGCGAGTGATGCGCTGGGTCTCGAGGAACGCCCGTGTCTCGGCGTCCACGCGGCGGGCTTCCTCGTCCAGCGCGCTCTCGTTGTCGCGGCGCTCCTGCTCGGTGGCGTCCTTGCCGAAGGGTCCGTGGCCCAGGGCGCTCTCGAGCAGCAGGTCGGCCTCGGCTCCCACGTCGCCGGTGCCAGGTGAAGCCTGCCCCGCGATGCGGGCTCGCTGATCCCGCAGGCGATCCAGGCCGAACTGCTCTTCCACCGCGTCGATGCGACCGATTGCCGAGCTGGCGATCAGGGCCATGAGCGCATCGACCCAGCCCGGGAAGTCCCGGTGGAGCTTGCGCAGGGCGTCCACCAGCAGTGGACGCTCGGGGTTGCCCCAGAAGGGCCCGCTGAGGTTGTTGGCGAGATCCCCCAGCGCCTTCGCGTGGGCCTGCAGGCCCTCCAACTCCTCGAGGGCCGCGCGCTGTTCTTCTTCGCTCGCACCGCTGGTGCTGCGCAGCAGGGCCTCGATGGCTTGCATCAGGGCGTCGGCCTGGCCTCGCAGCACCGCCACGGGCAGGACCCGGAGCTTGTCGAGGTAGGGCTCGAGGTCGGGCCCCAGAGGCAAAGCGCGACCCAGCTGGGCATAGAGGTCCTCGGTCTCGGCGAACAGGCCCTCGAGGTGGCGCGCCACCCCCGGCAGATCGCCACGTGCACGGGTGATCTCCTCGGCGGCCTGGGCGCGTCGGGTGACAGCGTAGATGGCGGCCAGGCCAGCGTCGCGCACCATGTCCTTGATCTGGCGGTGCAGGGCCAGGTTGCGCTCGTGGGCGAAGCTGCGGATCTCATCGAGCCCGTACTCCTTCCGCAGCCTCAGCGCCTCGAGCACCGCCCACTCCAGCCCCACCATGGCCTTGCGGGTGAAACCCACCAGGCCTCCACTGCCGAAGTCCACGATCCGCAGGGCGTGTTCGCCGGTGGAGCCTCGAGCGGCGAGCACCACCTGCAGGGCATCGACCGAGAAGGCGACCTGTTCGAAGGGAGCGTCGCCCGCGGGCAGCTCGAGCACCCGCCGAGAGTCGGGGGAGCCGAGCAGCAGGCGATCACCGGCGTGGACCGCCACCCGCTCGCCGTCGCCCGAGAAGCGCAGGGCGTGCACCGCAGCGTCCACCCGGTAGCGCCCCAGCTGGTGGGTCAGGGTGTCGTCGTAGATGGCTACGTAGCCATGCTCGGCCACCGCCAAGCGCTCACCGCGGCGATCGAGGCCGATGATCCGAGCCCCGGCCTGGTCACGGCGAGAGAAGCCCATCAACTGACCACCCCGCACCCACCACAGGCGCAGCGCACCGCCCCCGCTCGACAGCAGCTTGGAGCCATCGGGGAGCAGGGCCAGCCCCCGCACAGGGAAGCCCCTCACGGCCTCGACCGGGCGGCCTGCCCGCAGGTTGAGGTCACCGCCCACGCGAGCGCAGGCGAAGCGGACCAGCTCACCGCGCTCGGTGCCCACGATGAGCTGGTCGGCACCCGCGTCGAAGACCAGGGTGCAGACCTGAGCAGCGGGACCGGCGCCGGCCAGAGCACCACTGCCGGCCCACTCGGCCCTGGCGCAGTCCAGCAGCTCCACCTGGCCCACACAGCCCACGGCCAGCAGCTCGCCGTCGGAGGCGAAGGCGAGGCTGCAGGCCCCGTTGGCAGGCACCTCGAGGCTGCGCATGGGCGGGGGCTCGGCCTCGAGGTCCCAGAACAGCAGCCGCTGGGTGGTGTCGCCGGAGATCAGATCGACGCCGGTCAGCGCGGCCAGCCAGCGCCCGCAGGGGGACCAGGCCAGCTGTAGCAGCGCTGCCGACTCGTCGAGGGGGGGCAACGCCCGCTGCTCGGGCCTGTCCTCGAGCAGGCGAACGGGGCCCTCGGCGTCCGACGAGACCTCGACGTTGTCCATGAAGGCGCGGATGTCGTTGTGGTCTCGCTGGACCGCGATGCCGGCCAGCACGGCCTTCTGGCGCAGGATGAGCCCGTTGGCCTCGACGATGGCGTCCTCGAGCCCGGCCAGGGCTTCGACCAGCGGCGCGGGGGAGCGCCCCTCGCGGCGGGCCGCGTCGGCCCGGGCCGACAAGCTGGCCTTGGTGCTCTGCAGGTGCTCGAGCTGGGCCTCGAGTCGCTCGATCTCGGTGCCGATGCGCGCCTCCACCGCCCGCAGGTTGTCCGGATGGTGGGTGGGCTGATCACGCCCCCAAAGCCGTCCGAACAGCGACTGCTTGCGATCCAGGATGAGCCCACAGTCGGGGCAGTGGGGCGCTCCGATCTCGACGGCATAGCCGCACTCGGAGCAGGGCTGGAAGCGCGCGCTCATGGAGCGAGCCTAACCGGAAACGCGGAGCCGCTACTCCAGCCGCAGCTCCTCGCGCTCGTGCGGGTACTCGCTGGGGTAGCGGGGGTGGAGCAGCTCGAGGGCATGATCCTGGCCCTCGGACCAGCGCTGGTCGCGCTCGGCGAGGGCGAGAACCCGCTCGGCGTGGGCGCGGGCTTGGTCCTCGATGCGATGGATGATGTCCTGGAAGTATGGCGAGATGGGCTCGGGGCCGCCCACCTGAACCACCCAGTCCAGCTCGGCGAACCAGGCCTCGGCCAGGAGCGCGTAGGCCATGGAGGTCGTCGCGAAGCTCCGGTAGCCGCTGGCAATGGCCTTCACCTGCTGCTCGAGCTCGGACAGCTCGGCCGCCTTGACGTTCGCGATGAGGTGGGTGTCGGCGACCGCGTCGCCGGTGAGCTCCAGTTCCAGGAATGCGTCGAGGCGGAACCGCAGGTCCACCAGTGCTGCCTGCCCCGCCTGCTGGCGAGTCCTGGCGTTCAGGGGAGGCCCGGTCGCCTGCAGTTGCACGAACAGGGAGAGCAGCTCCAAGCGAGCGTGCTCGGCCTCCATGTCACGCCCAGCTTCGACGTGCAGCTGCCAGATGGCGTGCTGTGCGCAGACGCTGTGATCGGGCTGCTGCCCCCGATGGCGCTCCAGGTAGCGCCGCCAGGCGCCGAGGGCTTCGCTGGGGCCCACATCGGCCCAGGAGCGGGCTGCGAACCACATGACCTGCTCTGCGTCGGGCTGATCGGGCCAGCGGGTGGCGTAGGCCTCGAGGCCGCGAGCCGCGTCGGTGTATCGAGCCAAACCGATGGACAAAAAGGCCGCGTTGTACAGGGCGGCGGACGCGTTGTCGCTGTCGGGAAAGTGCTCGAGTAGCTGTTGGTAGCGGCGGATGGCGGGCTCGAGCTCGAGCCGCCCGGCGTAGCGGCTGGCGATGATGAAGAAGAGGCCCTCGGAGCGGGGATCGGCCGGGTAGCGGTCGATGAACAGCTCGAACAGGCCGAGGGCTGCGTCCGAGCAGCCGGCCTTCTCGAGGTTGTGGGCGGCGTTGAACAGGGCGTCGGGGACGTAGGTCGAGCCGGGGAAGTGCCGCAGGTACT
>CAZHIK010000631.1:0-5803 GCA_964532635.1 uncultured Enterobacterales bacterium | reverse complement strand
CGTCCCGGAAGTAGGCGTCGAGCACCTTCTCGATCTCCGAACGCAGGTTGGGATCCTGGACCGGGAAGACCACCTCGACGCGGCGCTCCAGGTTGCGTGGCATCCAGTCGGCGCTGCCCATGTAGACCTGGGGCTGGCCGCCGTTGCGGAACCAGAAGATGCGGGCGTGCTCGAGGTAGCGGCCCACGATGCTGACCACGCGGATGTTTTCGCTCACGCCGGGCACGCCAGGCTGCAAGCAGCAGATGCCCCGCACGTTCAGCTCCACCTTCACACCCGCACAGCTGGCCTTGTACAGGGCCCGGATCACGTCGCGGTCGATGAGGGCGTTGAGCTTGGCCCGGATGTGGCCGGGGTTGTCGGGGGTGGACTTCTGGGTCTCGCGCTTGATGAAGGAGATGATCCGCGGCTTGAGATCGGTGGGGCCCACCAGCAGCTTGCGCCAGCCCTCGGGCTGTGACCAGCCGGACAGCGCGTTGAAGACTGCGCTCAGATCGGCACCCACGGCATCGTCACAGGTCATCAGGCCCATGTCGCTGTAGACCCTGGCGGTCTTCTCGTTGTAGTTACCGGTGCCCAGGTGCACGTAGCGCCGGATGCGATCGGGATCCCGGCGCACCACCATCGCGGTCTTGCAGTGGGTCTTGAGGTTGGCCACGCCGTAGACCACCTGGACCCCCGCGCGCTCGAGGCGGCGTGCCCAGTGGATGTTGTTGGACTCGTCGAAGCGGGCCTTGACCTCCACCAGGGCGGTCACCTGCTTGCCGTTCAGGGCGGCGCGCTCGAGGGCGGAGGCCATGGGGGAGCCGGAGGTACCGCGGTACATGGTCTGTCGGATGGCCAACACCCGAGGATCGTCCGCTGCCTCACTGAAGAAACGCGCCACCGGCTCGAAGCTCTGGTAGGGGTGCATCACGAGCACATCGCGCTCACGGATCACGTCGAAGACCGACTCCGACTGGGGCAGCTCGGGGACGGGCTGCTGCGGCTGGGGCGCGTAGCGCAGCTCATCGAAGCCCTGCAGGTCCGCCAGCCCGAACCAGGCGCGCAGGTTCAGGGGCACGTCGCGCTCGAAGAGAGCCCCGGGCACCGGCGCCAGCCACCGCACCAGGAAGTCCTTCAGGGCCTGGGAGGTGTCGCTGCCCAGCTCCAGGCGGACGGTGCGGCCCTCGCCCCGGTCCAGCAGCATCTCCTCCATGGCCTCGAGGAAGCCGGCGTCGAGCTCCTCGTCCACGGCCAAGTCGGCCCCCCGCGTGACGCGGAACACGGCGCTGTCCGCAACCCGGTAGCCCACGAAGAGCGCACCGAGGTTGTCCCTCACCACGTCCTCGAGCAGGGCCGCATACCAGCAGCCCTCGGGAGCCCGGACCCGCAGGAAGCGGGGCAAGGGACCCGTGAGCTGGACCAGGCCGTAGCGTCGCGCACTCCCGTCGGGGGTCTCGAGGGCCGCGAGCACGCAGACGGCCAGGTTGGCCACCCGGGGGTGCTCGGTGCAGGGGAAGGGCCCCTCGTCGCCCTCTTCGTCCGCCCCCCCGGGAACCGCCAGGGGGGTGAGCAAGGGGAAGAGGTCCGAGCGGAAACGATCCCCGAGGCTGTCGCGATGCTGCTCGTTCCAGCGTTCTGGCGGGAGCAGCTCGATGCCGGCCTCGGCCAGGGCTGGCACCAGCTCCTCGTTCCAGGTGGCGGCCTGTGCCTGCACGTGGGCGTGGATCTTGTCATGGATGGCGGAAGCGCGAGCCACGGCCTTGCTGGACGGCGGACCGGACTCGTCGGGCAGCGCGGCCTGTTGGGCCCGATCCACCCGCACCATGCTGAACTCGTCCAGGTTGGAGTCGGTGATGGCCAGGAAGCGCACCCGCTCGAGCAGCGGGTTGGACGAATCCTGGGCTTCCTCGAGGACCCGCACGTTGAAGTCGATCCAGGACAGCTCCCGATCGAACAGGTGATGCTTGGTCTTGAAGCTCATGGGGCTACTCCTGGGCGATCTCGACAGGGACGCCGAAGATGTCTTCGAACAGGGCGGCCTTGTCGGGGAAAGCCGCGCGCTCGTAGTAGAGGTCCACGGGGGGCTTGGCGTGGAGCACCAGGCGCTTGCGCTTGCGCTCCACCTCGATGCGCTCGACCGCCGCCTGGGCGCGTCGATCCAGCACGTCACCGAGCCGCAACAGACCCACCAGCCGCAGCACCTGCAGGCGCTCCTCGCGGCTCAGGGCGGCGAAGCCGGGGTCGCCGGGTCCTGGCACTCCGCTTCGGTGATGTCGAACCACGGACGCGACCACGGCGTGCTCCCGGCGCCCCAGTCCGAAGACCTCCGAGGCACGCAGCAGGTAGTCACCGTGACGATCGTGGTCGTTGTGGTGGATGAAGGTGCCGATGTCGTGGAGGATGGCGGCGCACTCGAGCAGCAAACGATCGCGGTGCCCCAAGCCGTGCAGGTCCTCGAGCTGATCGAAGATCGAGAGGCTGAGCCGTGCGACCTGCAGCGCGTGCTGCTCGTCGAAGTGGAACTTGCGACCGAGATGGACGGCCGAGGTGAGCACCAGCTCGCTCATTTGACGGGCACCGCTGCCCGAGACCTCGGCAGCGAGCTCGCGCAGAATGCCGGTGCGGACCGAGACCTGGGGGACCACCACCCGCTCGGCGGCGGTGAGCCGCAGCAGGTAGTCGTAGACCAGCAGGGCCGGAACGAAGGCTTCTGCCTTGGGCCAGGGCATACCCAGCTTGCGCGCGATCCAGTCGGGCCGGCGCTTGCGCACCCCGCGCACGTAGGCGGTGAAGGCGTCGGCACCGACGACCCCGACGCCGGTGGGCTTGTCAGGGTGTTCCCGCAGGGCCACGAAGCGGACCTCTCCGCCCACCGCCACGAACAGGTCAACGTCATCCAAGGACATGCTGTCGGCCACCCGCGCCACGGCCAGGCGTACGTGGCGGCGCCGCAGGCGCAGCACCTCGGAGGGGTCGCCACTGTCTGCGGGCACCATCTCCTGCAGGCGTACCGAGCCCAGCGGGAGGGTGTGGGTGGCGGAGATCTCACCGTTTCGCAGCAAGGTCAGCTCCGTGGAGCCGCCGCCCACCTCGACGATCAGACAGCTGCCGCCCTCGAGGTCGTACCGTCCGGCCAGCTCGTCGCGCACGCCCAGGAAGAGCAGGCGCTTCTCGAAGGCCGGGCCGATGATCTCCACATCAAGCCCATGGCGCAGGTAGAGCTGATCGAGCACCACCTCCCGGTTCTCCGCCTCGCGCAAGGCCGCGGTGGCCACGGCGCGCACCTGGCCGACCTCGTACAGATCGAGCACGCGCTGGAAGTCGGAGAGCAGGGCCAGCAGCCGGGCGAGGGTCTTGCGCCGGACATAGCCTCGGCGGAACACGTCTCGGCCAAGCTCCAGCGGCTGCTCGAGCTGCTCGAGCACCCGCACTGCGCCATCGCCAGCGAGCTCGGCCACAGACATGCGCACGGCACTCGAGCCGATGTCGATGACCGCGACCACCTGGGAGGGTCTGGGTTCGGACATGGGGGCCTCCGTAGGGAAGGGGCTTATCCCCTCCCGGGTCACCGCGGCCTCAACACCCCCATCAGCCGCCAGTGACCCGGCGTACCAAAGCCGTCAGCCCAGTGCTCGAGGTCGGCCTCGAGCAGGGCGATGTTGGCCGTCTTCATGGTCACAGTCTGGCCGCAGAGCCAGAGCACCAGGTGCTCCCAGGTGGGGTTGTGGCCCAGGGTGAGCAGGGAGAGACGATCGTCCGGAGTCGTGGCCAGCTCCTCGAGCACGCCCCCCATACCCGAGAAGTACAGCCTCGGTGTGAAGCGCACATGAGCGGGCGCGGGCAGCTCGGGGGCCGTTCGGGCCCAGGTCTCCCGAGTACGCTGTGCGTCGGATGCGATCACGACCTCGGGGGTCCAGCCCAGCTCCCGCAGCTTGGTGCCCATCAAGGGTGAAGCCTTGCGTCCCCGCTTGTTCAGGGGCCGGTCGTGGTCCGTGGGAGCGTCGGTGTTCCAGGCGCTCTTGGCGTGTCTCATCACCATCAGGCGTCGGTTCAAGGCGTCTCCTCCCCGGGGATGGGCAAGCCGTGGGCCTCGGCCAACAGCATGATGGCTGGCCCGTAGCCCAGCATCATGTCGTCCACCTGCTCGATGCTCACGTAGTCCTCGTAGCTCTCCATGGCGTTGGTGCCGAAGCTGGTGCCCTCGATGCCCAGCTTGCCGTCCTGCCGCTCCTCGACGCGCCGGATGATGCCGATGGCGGCGTTTACCGCGGCGTCCTGCCAGATCTCACCCTCGAGGGCCCCCGCCTCGAGGCCTCGCAGCAGCCCGTAGCCGATCAAGGCCGAGGCCGAGGTCTCGGTGTAGTTGTCCGGGTCGTCGCCCTGTGGCTCGTTGACCACCGTGTGCCACAGCCCATCGTCGGGCTCCTGGTGCTCCAGGAAGGCCTGGGCCTGGGCCTCGTAGAGGGGCTGGATCTGGCGCCAGCCCTCGCTGCCGGGCTCGATCACGTTCAGCAGCTCGGCGGCGGAGACCAGCACCCAGGCGTTGCCGCGGGCCCAATACACCGCGCTGGCGGGGATGTTGGTCCCCTCGGAGTCGTCCCAGGCGTGGTGGTAGAGCTGGTCGGTGGGATCCCGGCACAGCTCGGAGAAGGCCGTGTACTGCTCGAGGTAGAGGTCCAGGTAGGCGCTGTCCCCGCTCCAAGCGTACATCCGCACCAGATAGGCCCCGAACATGAACATGCTGTCGATCCAGATCTGGTCGGTGTAGTCGGGGAAGTAGCTGTCCGGGCCCCAGTGGGCGATGGCGCCGTTGTCCAGGCGTGGCGCCGAGGCGAGGTAGGCGTCGGCCTGATCGGTGATGGCGGTGTAGGCAGCGCTGTCGTCCTCGAGCATCAGGGTGGCCGCCATGATGCTTGGGGACATGGAGTCCGAGGAATCGAAGCTGTGCTCCTCGAGCAGCGCGTCGTCCATCCATTCCCGGTAGCATTCCTGCCAGTGGACGTCGCCGGTGGTGGCGTACAGGCGATGGATGCCGAAGGCCCACACCGCCTGGGTCCAGTCGAACATCAGGCTGCCGCAGCTGTAGCTGGCGACGCCTTGCTCGCCGATGGCCTCGGCGAGCTCCAGGCTGTCGAGCTGCTGCTCGATGGGGTTGAGATCGGGGCCGCAGGCGGCCAGGAAGGTGAGGGGAAGCAGGGAGCGCATGGGTGCGAGTATAGACGAAAGCACGGCGGAGGACGCTCACCTCCGCCGTGCAGGTTCTCGCGGAGGATCAAGGAGCTTCGACCGGCTCCTCATCCAGGGTGGGCTCGGACCCCAACTCGGCCCGCAGGATCACGGTCTCCGAGGCGGAGGGCAGGTCCTCGGGGGCCAGCTCATCCTCGAGACCCTCGGTCGGAGACGGCAGGGTCTCGAGGGCCTCGACGCCACCCCAGGGGCTCTCGCTGTCCTCGGGGGTGGGCTCCGCCGTGGCGTCCGCCACCGTGTCGGACAGCACCGGCACCATGAGGCTCTCGCCGATGCTCAAGCGCTCGAGGTCACTGTCGGGGTTGTAGGCCTCCAGGACCCAGGTGGGGATGCCGTGCTGGTCTCGGGCGATGGCCCAGGCGGTCTCGCCGGTGCGCACCCGGTGCTCTTCCACCGCCATCAGGCCGCCCCGGCGCTCCAGGTAGCGATCCAGGCGAGCCTGGGCGAAGGACTCTCGCGCGTCGAGCACGGCCTGGTCGGCGGCCTCGTCGGCTGTGGGGAGCAGCAGGCTCTGCCCCGGGTAGAGGGGATCACTTGGGTCCAGGCCATTGAGCTCGGAGACGGTCTCGAC
>CAZHIK010000630.1:0-5806 GCA_964532635.1 uncultured Enterobacterales bacterium | reverse complement strand
GGGCTTGTAGGCTCCCGAGAGTCGACTCGTCTCCCTCCGGAACATCCGACTCCAGGTCGAAGCCCGTTCCCGGATATGGTGTCGCGGTGACAAGGACCGGCCGAATGGAGCGACGACCGAGCCTCGGCAGCGCCCTGGCGCTGGTGATGGGCCTCGCGGCGGCTGCGGTCGCCGTGGTGATGAACGACCAGTTCCTTCATCGCCCGGTGTCTGGGCCCGTGGACCTGCTGCCGCTGGTGCTCGGGGCCAAGGCCATCCTGGCGGGGCTCGATCCGAACGATCCCGCCGTGCTCGAGGCGCTGTACCGGCAGAGCCCCGACATCCAGGTTCGCGCCCATGGCTTCCACAACTACTACCCGCCCACGGCCTGCCTGCTGATGGTGCCACTAGCGCTGCTGCCCTTCCAGTGGGTGGCGGATCTGTTCTACTGGGGTGGCATGGCGGCGCTGGTGGCGGCGGGCTGGTTCCTTGCTGGGGCGGGGCGTTCCCGGGGCCGGCTGGTGGCCCTGGCCGCGGCCCTCACCGTGGGCTCGGTCTTCCTGCAGCTGCGCCTGGCGCGGGTGGTGTTGCCCTCGGGGCAAGTCAGCCCGTTCATCGTCCTGCTCACTGCGGCGGCCCTGTGGGGCTTGGCGCGCCCACGGAGCTGGCTCGCGGTTGGAGCATTCACCGTGGGGGCGGCCATCAAGCTCTTCCCGCTGGTGCTGCTGCCTGGGGCGCTGGCGGCCCGGCGCTGGCGGTGGCTGTGGGCCACCCTGGGGGTGGGGGTGGCCTTCGGGGCCTGCATGTGGATCTGGCGCCACGGCACGGGGGGCTTGGACGCCAAGTGGCTGTTCGGGGCGGCGCGCTTCGTGGTCGACGCGCCCCAGCAAGCCTGGGCCGACCTGGGCCCAGCCTGGCTGCCGTGGCTGTGGAAGCTGAGGCTCCCGGGCTTGGGGAGCCTCACGCTCGCGCTGCTGGTGGTGGCGGCCTGGCGCCGGCCCGAGGGAGAACTCACCACTGCCTGCGCGGGATTGTTGGCGGCCTTCGGTGGCGTGGCCATGGCTGGAGGTCACCATTACCACGAGTCCATCATGCTGCTGCCCGCGGTGGGCTTCGTGCTGTGCTGGCCGGCGGTCAAGGGGCCGCGGGTCCTGCAATGGGCCAGCGCGGTCACCCTGCTCGTGGCCATGATCGGCTTGGGCGCCTTCGCGCGTTTCGTGCCTCGCAACCCACCCCACTGGCTACCCCTGGGCTACCTCACCTGGGCGTTCTGCGCCCTGCGCTGGGGCTGGGCGCTCTGGGCGCAGCGGCGGGACGTAGTCTAGCAGCGCGGGGCGAAAACCAAAAACGGGCATTCGACGATCATAGTCGTCGAATGCGTAAAAAGAAGCAGGACGGCTCCTCGCCGCCGTGTGAATTTGGGGTTGCGAAGCACCAAAGTCACCCAGGTTGAGGAGCCGTGGCAGGTATGCCCCGCTGGGGGTGAGCGGGCAAGCGGTTCCGGAGGAGCCGCCTTGCCGATGCCGTACCCTACGGGGCAGATCAGTTTCTACGATCCCGAGCACGCCTGCCCGGACGCCATCGAGGAGGGCACGCTGTCGTGGCTGTTCATCCGGCATCGTCGGCTGGTAGTTCCGACCTGGCTGTTCGATGGCTGGGACAACCACGGCCTGCGGGGTCGGGACCGATGGCCCGCTGCGGTGCTGCTGGTCATCGTGCTGCTGCGGTGGTCCGAGCCGGGTGGGTTGAGCCGCCGTGCGGCGGTTCGGCGGGCCCGGACGGACGTGGCCTGGCGTGCACCGCCATCTGTTGCTGTTCGAGCACGTGGTGCGGCTGTGCCAGGATCAGGGTGTGGTCGGCCCAGACGCGGCGTGGGCGATGGATTCGACGCCGATGTGGTGCTACGGCGCGGTGCTGGACACGGTGCGGATGCTGGGGGACGGCCTGGTGAAGCTGGGCCGTGGCTGGTCTGTGTCATCCGGTTCGAGCATGGTGGAGGTCGCGCAGCAGTGGGAATTGCCGCTGCTTCTGGCCAAGAGCACCAAAGGTTGGCTGAACATCGACTGGCACGACGCCGATGCCCGTGCCGGTGCCTTGGACGGCTTGGCCAGGGCGGTCGAGCGGATTGTGCTGTGGGTGCGCCAACACGTCGAGCAGGTCCGCAGCAACAAGCGCAAGCGGATGCTGCGGATGTGCCGCAACCTGCTGCGGGTGGTGGAGCAGAACCTGGAGGCGGACGAGCAGGGACGACTGGTGGTGCGAAGAAGGTGGTGGAAGGTCGGCTGATCAGCCTGACGGATCCGGAGGCCCGCCACGGTCGGAAGAGCCGCAGCCGCTTGTTCAACGGCTACAAGCTGTCGGTGCTGGGTGACGTGGTGAGCGGCCTGATCGCGGCGGTGACGGTGGCGCCGGGGAACACCCACGATGGCTCGGTGGCCCCACGGATCATCCGGCGGGCGAAGCGGCTGCGTGAGGACATCGAGCTGGTGCTGGCCGACACGGCCTACGGTGGAGCGCGGCTGCGCTTCGTGGCCGAGTACGCACTGGGGGTGAAGCTGCTGGCTCCGCCGCCGGCCGCTTCGCGGGCCCGGAAATCGGTGAGCAAGGCCCACTTCGGCGTCGACTTCGAAGCAGGCATGGTGACCTGTCCCGCCGGCCAGGCGACATCCGATTTCGACATGCGCCCAGCGATCGGCCACGACGTGCTGGTGAGGGCATACCGATGGCCCAAGGAGGTCTGCGGGGGCTGCGCTCTCCGCCAAAGCTGCCTGGGCAAGAGCAAGGGTGGCAAACGCCTGCGCCTGCACCCGTACGAGCAGCAACTGCGCGAGGCTACCGCGGGCTGGAAGGACCCCGAAGTTCGGTGCCAGTACCGGGTGAGGACCCAGTGCGAGCGGCTGGTCGATCGGATGACCCGGCATGGCGCACGTCACGCCGATGCATGGGGCCTGGGCGCAGCCAACTTCCAGGCCCACTGCATCGGGATGGCCTGCAACCTCGAGCTGCTCGCCAGGAAGCTGGCCACCCGGGAGGGCGTGCCCCGGCAGCCTGACCCAGCTGTCAGCTCCACCGCTGCAGCAGCTTCCTGCTACACAGCGTGTGGCACGGCGCAGAGCCGATCCGCCAGGCCCATGACCCGGTTCGCCTGCTCCCAGGGCAGCAGCCCCAAGGTCGCCAGCATCTCCGCGTGGCTCGCGGCTTCGCCTGCCTCGCCTCGGGCCTTGCCGAAGGCGTTGCGCTTCTCGCCGGCCGTACGCCGGTTCGCGCCCTCGACGATAGGCGAAGGTATGGCCCCCGCCGAGGCACCGGCCCGCAGCAGCTGGTCCGCGAAGCTGCGGTAGCCCCGTGGAACCATGTCTGCAGCGTCCTTGCAGGCCTTGGGCAGCTCGAGTGAGATGCCCCAGGCATCCAGCCGCTGGTGAGGGAAGTTGTCGTGCTTGGGCCGATGCGGGCCAAGCGCGGTGGCGTTCGACTGGGGCGGAGGGCGTGGACGAGCACGCGGTCACGCGCTACGCCCACAAGGGCCAGGCCTCACGCGCCACCTGCGACCACGCAGCGCTGGCAGCAGATACGCCCCGCGCTGCTAGGGTTCGATCCGTACGCTCCGGCCGAAGCAGGGCGCGGCTTCCCAGAGGGTCATGGCAGGGTCGCCCGACCGGAAGGTGGCCGTGGCCACGGTCACCCCTGGGAAGTCGTCGCCAGGGTGGCGGCAGAGGCGGGTGGGCGCGCTGGAGCGGTCGGCCAGCAGGGCCATCAGCTCGTCCATGTTGGTGGGCTTACCTTCGGCGGTGAGGCGCTCGAGGGCGGCCATGCGGGGGCCGGAGCTCTGGTCGAAGTAGCTGCGGTCCTCGGGCAGATCGGCCATGGCGGGGTGGGTGAGATGGTTGGTGTGCAGGTGCAGGGCAACCACCGGCTGCAGGTCGTGGCGACCGTCGGGCCAGGTCTCGAGAGAGAGCAGTCGCGGCGCGTCGCCCAGCAGCATTCCCAGGTTGTGGTGCCAGGGGAAGGCACGCCCCTGGGTGGTGGCGAGCACCACGGCGTGGTCGAGATCGCGGGCCTCGCAGATGGCGCGTCCCACGAAGAAGCGTGGCACGCCCGGGGTGACGGCGGTGGGGGAGATGTAGTTGGTGGTCTGCAGCGCGCCGCGGCGGTTCACGCAGGGCCCCAGGCCCGGCAGAGTGCCGGGGTAGGCCAGGGCCGCAAAGGGCACGCCCGAGGGCGGGCTGACCTTCACCACCACCATGCGCCCGTCGTAGCCGGCGGCGCCGTCTTCGTTGTGGGCCAGCAGGAAGCCGTTGGGGGTGGGCAGGCCTACGGTGGAGCAGCCTGCGGCGTCGGTGAGCACACGGATCTCGGAGCGGCAGTTCCAGGCGAACAGCTCGAGAAAGGGCACACCGCAGCCTTCGCTCATGCCCGCCAGTTCCTTGATGAGATCGGGGAAGGCGGCCAGAGCGGCGGTGTGCATGGTGTCGAGCGCGGGGCGCAGCGGGCCCTCGAGGGCCGCGCGGCAGCGTTGGAGGGTCTCTTCTTCGGCCTCGAGGACGGCGAGGATCTCGCCCTTCAGGGCTTCGCCCAGCTGACGTCCCAGCTCGAGATGGGAGCCGGCGGCCAGCTCGACCACGCGGAATGGGGGGGCTTGGTCCTGGGCGAGGGCTGCGCGGAGAGGGAGGCTGGCCCAGGCCAGCAGACCCGAGGCTCCCAGGCCCTGGAGCAGGGTGCGGCGCTGCATCATGGGGTCCTCCGGGATCGACGGCGCCGCAGGGGCAGAGCGAGGGCCCCCAGCAAGAGCCAGGGTAGGCCTGCGGCCGCGGGGCTGGTGCAGCCGCAGCCGTCGGGGTCGCCAGAGCCGCTGTCGCCGTCGGGTTGGCTGTCCGGCAGCGCGCTGTCGTAGCTCGCGGGCCAGCGGAGCCAGAGGATCTGACCGCCACCGTCGTCCTCGACCACGAGGCTGGTGCCCTCGGGTAGGGCCTGCTCCGTCAGGGACAGCGTGATGCTGCCGCCACGGATCACGGCGAGATCCTCGTGCTCATCGTCCTTGGCAGACAAGAGTGACAGGGAACCCTCGAGGGTTACCCGACCTGCACTGTCGATGATGGGGTCTGTGCTGTTGGGCCACAGGAAGAGGGAAGCGCCGGTGGGGAGGTGGTAGTCGGCATCGATGCTCAGGGACCCGCTCACGCTAAGGCTGCCCGAGCGGTGGTCCAACTGGGGCAGCGCACCCACCTGGATCGTCAGGTCACCACCGTCGAGCACCATGACGCAGGCACCCTCGCAGGCTCGAAGCTGGGCGATCTCCATGGCTCCTCCTTCGGAGATCCACAGCCGCCCGGCCTCGGCACCTTCTCCGCCCAGCTCGAGCAGGTCCAACTCGCCAGCGTCCTGCTGCAGCTGCACCGCGGGGTTGATCACGGGGTCGCCGATGGTGATGCCATCGCTGGGATCGGGATCGCCCTCGCTCTGCCAGCTGTCCCAGTCGAAGGCCCAGCGGTAGGGGATCTCGCCGAAGGGGTCGTCCAGCACGGTGCGGTCGGCGGCGTCGCGCAGGGTTTCGTCCAGGGGGGACTCCACGCCTTCGGGGGCGGGTGCGTTGGCGACGCTGCGACCGGTGAGGGCCGCGCCAGCGGTCATGGCTGCCAACCAGCTGCCCGCGACGGAGGGATGGCTGCCGTCGGAGGAGTACAGGGCGGTGAAGGCTGTGTCGCCGTCGGTGGGGTCCGCGCCGGCGTCCACCAGGTCCTGGTAGACGGTGCGCCAGGCGTGCCCAGCTGGGATGACCCAAGCCTGGCTGCCGTCGGCGCTGCAGGCCTCGGCGTAGGCCAGGTAGCCC
>CAZHIK010000629.1:0-5807 GCA_964532635.1 uncultured Enterobacterales bacterium | reverse complement strand
GTCTGGCGGACGTGTCCATCTACGAGCTCCCCCTCGGCAGCCTGGTCGAGCAGGCGGGCATGGTGGGGGACCTCGAGCGGGGCCTGCGGGAGCTGATGGAGCGTCCCGGGCGCCCCATCTTCTTCCTGGACGAGATCCACCAGCTCGAGCGACAGCAGCTGGCCGCTGTGCGGGACCTGATCAAGCCGGCCTTGGCAGAGGGCTCCATGCGGGTCATCGGAGCGTCCACCGTAGCGGAGTGGAACCGCCTGCGAGACGCTGCCTTCGCGCGCCGCTTCATGCAGATGAGCCTGCACGAGCCCAGCACCCACGAGACCTACGCGATGCTCGGGCCGCGCCTGTGCAGCCTGTCGGAGCACCACGGCCTCGAGATCCCCGATCGCCTGGTGCGCGAGGCCGTGATGCTGGCCGATCGGGAGCTGACCTCCCGCGCGTTCCCCGACAAGGCCATCGACCTGCTCGATCACGCCGCGGCGCTGCAGCGCTGCGAGTCGTCGCTCGACAGTGCGTCCGAACGCCAACCCGCCGAGCTCGAGCGGGCCCACCTGGTGGAGGTGGTGGCGGTCCAGAGCGGCAAGGCTCCCGCGCTGCTGGACCCTCGGGCCGGCGCCGAGGTCGCGGAGCGGGTGTCCCGCGCACTGCGAGCCGGTCTGCTGGGCCAAGAGCCCTGCTTCGACCTCGTGGAGTCCACCCTGCGCTCCCGCCTCGCCATGAGCCACATCGGCTGGGCCCAGGCGCTGGAGACCCTGTCGCCCACCTGGGATCGCCGCCCCATGGCGTGCTTCCTGGCCTGTGGTCCCACCGGCGTGGGCAAGTCCGAGACCGCCCGCATGCTGGCAGACGCTCTCTTCGATGGGCGACTGATCACCCTCAACGGCACCGACGTGGGGCCCGAGGCTCCCCACGGTGTGTCCATGTGGACCGGCTCTCCCCCGGGCTTCGTGGGCAGCAACCAGGGTGGTGCCTTGACCACCGGCCTGCGGACCCATCGCAGCGCGGTAGTCCTTGTGGACGAGATCGAGAAGGCGGGCCGTGAGGCCATCCAGAACGTGCTGCTGCCGCTGATGGGTGACGGCGTGGTCACCGACCGCAACACGGGCGAGGAGCTGTCGGCCGCCAGCTGCGTGGTGTTCTGCACCAGCAACCTGGTGGCACCGGCCCACCGGGGCGGTGGTGGCGGCCTGGGCTTCGGGGCCGGCTCCCAGGTTGAGGCGGAGCGGGGCGTGGGCACCGAGCTGCGGACCGTGCTCGAGGCTGCGCTGCGTCCGGAGACGCTGGGACGCTTCCACGCCATCCTGCCCTACACGGCCCTGGATGCGGCCACCCGTTGGCGGATCCTCAGGCGCCTGCTCGGTGGGCTCGAGCGGCAGCTCGGAGGGGCCCACATCCGCCTGGACGACTCCGCGGAGCAGTGCTTGCGGCTGGCGATGGACCGCCGCGGGGCGGGCGCTCGGGGCATCCAGGACCTCTTCCGGCAGCTGGTGCTGCCCTGCTGTGTCGGGGTTGGACCTGGTGAGACCTTGTCGCTGACGGCAGTCGAGGGCATGTTGATGCCGCGGGAGGCAGCGGTGCGCTAGCGACTGTCCGACGCTCGAAAGCTCACTCGTCCTGGGATTGAAGCCCAGGAGGAAGCCTCGAGCATGCGTCTCCGGCCCCACATCGCCGCAGTCGAACCCGTGCCGACCGAGCAGGTCGAGGCGGCGGCAGAGCTGTCGCTGCAGGTGGCGATGGCGGTGGTGGGAAGCCAGGATCCGCGTTCGAGCGAGGCCATGGGGCTCATCCTCGATCGGCTGGTGTCCCTCGCTGCCCAGGTCCGCGAGCTGCGCGATGTGCCCCAGCAGGACCGCGGCGACATCATCAACATCGTCGCGCTGCGGCTGCTCAAGACCCGCCCGGGCACCGGCGCCCGCTGTGTGGAGACGCCGGCTGCGGCCGAGGCCTACCTGCGGAGTGCGCTGCGGAACGGGGCGGTCGACGTGTTTCGAAAGGACCGCTTCGGGGGCGAGTACGACGAGGAGCGGCTGGGTGGGCCCGACGCGACCGAGGACCAGGACTCCGAGCCTGTGGAGTGTGGAAATGTGCGGGAGCAGGTGGAGGAGCTGCTGTCGGAGGAGGCCGTCGTCTTCGCGTTCGGCCCGATCCTGGATCAGGCCATCCGGGACATGAAGAAGCGCTTCCGGGCGGGGCGCTGGCTGGCGCTGCTGCAGATCCGGGGCATCCTCTACGGCCACGTCGACGGACTCATCGCGCTGGCTGGCTTCGAGGCCGAGCGGACCGGGAAGCGCCTGGGGACCGCCTACGCGGCTCTGCAGCGGGCCCACCGACGTGCCAAGCAGGGCATGGAGCGAGCGTGTCGTCACCTGCTCTCTGTCGATGGGATCCCGGTCGAGCTGCTGGCCGATGTGGATCGGGTGCTGGAGGCCATTGGCTGTCCTCCACTCTGCCGGCTCCATCCGGTCGAGCAGCTGGTCTTCGGGCGGCTCGTGCCCCTCGCCGTGGAGCTGCAGGACGGCGAGGAGCGGCGGGAGAACGTGGCGGCTGGGCTGCAGGATCTGGTCGCCGTGTACCGCCAGGAGAGCAGCCTGCCCGAGCTGGCCGCCGCGCTGGTTCGCAACGCGGGGATCTCCAGGTCCGAGGCGAAGAACCGGCTCGACAAGCGCCAGGACATGGCCCGCCGGGCCTTGGGTCGAGCCGTCGATAGCGCGCTCGCGTCCGGAGATCTGGAGCCAGGCCTGGAGGCGTCCAGCCTCGATATCCTCCTCGAAGCCCTGGGACTCGGCTCTCGGCTGCACCTGCACTTGGCCCGCGTCGTCGTCTTCGAGCCCCTGGGGGGCGGTACGGCCTGCTCCCTCGGTGAGCACCACGCGCGGGCCGATGAGCTCCTGAGGATCTCCCGGCGCGAGGTGACCGTGGAGGAGCTGGCTCGCGCCCGCGCCGATGCCGCGGGGATGCCCTTCGTCGACGCGCTCCTGGCCCTCAAGGTGGAGCACCACGCGGCCCTGGTTCAGCTGCGGCGCTGGCTGCGTCACTCGCTCGAGCAGGGCGGGGTCTACCCTGTGCTCGAGCCCCACATCGATCGGATCCTGGTCGAGCTGGGCGGACAGGCTGTCTGTCTGCAGTGGCGGGCCGAGCGCCTGGTCTTCGAGGATCTGGCTTCCACCGTGCTCAACCGCGCTCGCCGTAGCGAGCGGGACGACGCCCGGTCGTTGGACGCGCTGGCCTGGATGAACGACAACACCTTGCTCCTGGAGTGGATGTTCACGGGGCTGCACCGCGTCGCTCGCGGAGAGCGCAGTGTCGATGATCTTGTCGCCGAGCTGGATGAGCGTGTCGACGACCGGGACGGCTGCTGGCCCTACGGCAACCATCGCGGCGCACTGGCCTGGGCGGTGGAGCTGCTCGAGGAGCGCTGCACTGTGAGGCTCCACCAGATCCGTCGGGAGCTGCACCCCGCCATCGATGCGGTCTTCGTCCGCATCGGCGGAACCCGTGTCTGTGACGCCTGGACTGCGGGCTCGTCCGCGAGCCTGGGATCCTGTGTCGCGGCTGCCACTTGAGGACACCACCATGAGCTGCATTCCACAAGAGCCCCGCTCCGCCCCGCCGCTGGCGCTGATCGCGGTGGCTCTGCCCGCACCCATAGGGGGGCAGGTCGATCTGCCGGGTTGGTTCGATGGCGTTCGCGATCACTGGATGCTCGGGCAGCTGACCGATGCCAGCTCGGAGCGTCCCTGGACGGCGCTGGCGTTCATCGGCCGCTTCGCCCGCCTCGCGGAGCTCCACAGCACCGCGGCCGAGCGGCGCCAGGCCTTGCAGCGCATGCTGCAGGGTCAGTGCGATCCGCGCCACGAGGGCCCCCGCCGCTGGGCGCGCGACTGGTCCGAGGGCACCCGCCGCGCCGTTCGCCGGTGGATGCGGTCCCAGATCGACGAACTGGTCGTCGAGCTCCAGGTGCTCGAACAGTGCGTGGACGAGAGCGACCCGGCCTGGCGTCGAGCCATGCTCGCGGCGCTGCTGGCGCGCGATGATCTCGAGGGCATGGCGCTGCTGATGGTCCAGGGCTGTGACGAGCCGGAGCTTCTGGACGCGCTGCAGCAGCTGGACGAGCGAGGAGAGTCCTTCGCCGATCAGCTCGCCGGTCGCGTCACCTTCGAGCAGGAGCAGCTCCGCAGGGCGCTCGCCATCGAGCTGCACCAGCCGTGGTGGACGCGTTTCCACCGGACCCGGGCTCACTGACACAGCGTTGAGACAACTGTCCGAAGGCGAGACGCTCGAGCGTCCTTGGAGTGAACGCAACGAAAACCCCTCACCCCCCTGGAGGCCACCGTGTCCCAGCTCTCCCCCCTCTCCCCCTCTTCCATTTCCGCCAACGTGGACGCCGACGCCCTGCGTCGCGCCCGCCAGGGTACCCCCACCGGGGAGTACCACGTGGACGCCGACGCCCTGCGTCGCGCCCGCCAGGGGACTCCGACGGGGGAGTATCACCGGGCTCGATAGCGGACAGGTGTGTCGGATCGTGTGTCACAGGCGGCGGGTGCCGCCTGCGATCATCTCGGCTCACCGGATCAGGCGTCCGAGTCGGGCTCCCATCGCTCCTCGAGGGTGAGCTTCTGGTACTCCTCTTCGGCTATGATGTCCCGGTTGCTCTCTCGCCGGTCCAGGTGGACCAGCCCTTCCTCAGGAGGCCACCATCATGTCCGAAGCCGCCTTGGCCGTCCCGAGTCCACAGGACTTCGACCGCGTGGCCATCATCGGTGACGTCCACGGCTGCCCGGTGGAGCTCGAGCGGATCATCGGCCGTCTGGTGGCCCACGGCTTCGGACACGAGGACCTGCTGGTGTTCGTGGGCGATCTGGTGGACAAGGGGCCCGACTGGGTGGGGGTGGTGCGCTACGTCCAAGGCCTTCGGGAGCAGGGCTGGCCCGTTGTGATGGTGCAGGGAAACCACGACGAGAAACACGCCGACTGGCGCAGGGCGGTGGCGGTGGCGAAGGAAAAGGGGACCCCGGTGCGCAAGAAGGACCCAGATCGGCTGTTCGAGTCCTTCAACAGCGCGTTGACCCAGCCCGAGATCGCCTTCCTGGACAGTGCGGTGCTGTGGTACGCCGTGCCGTGGGCCGATGCGCTGGTGGTCCACGCCGGCATCCTGCCCGGGATGTTGCCCAACCCCCTCGAGCTTCCGGACCTGAGCTCACTGAGTGAGCTGAGCCGCAAGCAGCGCGATCGGGTGTCCAGGGTCACACGCCTGCGCTGGTGGCGTCCCGGTGAGGGCGACGCCGGCAAGTTTGTGGCCATGGGCCAGGAGCAGCCGGGCGATCGATATTGGGCCGAGCTGTACGACGGCCGCTTCGGGCGCGTGTACTTTGGGCACGAACCCTTCTCTCTGGCGGCGGGCCCGGTGTGCTTTCCCAATGCCACGGCGCTGGACCTGGGGCTGGTGCAGGGCGGCAAGCTCGCGGCAGTTGTGCTCGAGAGGGGGCGCGAGCCATGGTGTGTGGTGGCGGACGCGGAGCGGGCGTACGCCTCTCGGAAGCAGGGGGTGAAGGTAGTGAACGTCGAGGGCTTGCCGGAGTGTGAGCCGTTGGGTGTGCCCGGGGGTGAGGGGTGAGTGTGTTGGTGGATCTGGAGAGGTTGGATGAATTTCAAGGCCACGTGGGTGACCTGATCTCACGTGCCGCCATCGAGCACCAGCCGGCGTTCATGACCTACGAGCTGCGCTTCTGGCTCCGCGGGTCGGTCCTGCTCGGGGCGCCAGCGATCCGTGGCGGCGCTAGACCGCGAGACTTTCCGATGGGTCGAGCGCGTTC
>CAZHIK010000628.1:0-5807 GCA_964532635.1 uncultured Enterobacterales bacterium | reverse complement strand
CGGGTGGGGGAGGGGACTCCGGGGGGGTGGGGCTAGACCCGCCGCTAACGACACGGGACTCAAAAATGGAGGTCCAAGAGAGGTCGGGAACATTCACATGCCGTATTGTCCCAACACCGACCCTGGCAAGGTCACGCACCACGCGAGGCCATCGTCCATACTGGTTGACGCTACGGTCATATTCCGAATATGAATCATACTGCTCGTAGAATGGCGGATTGCAGATGGCGATGCGTGGATTTGGTTCGATTTCCACTTCATCGCTAAAACTCACGGCAGCGAGGTACTCTGCTGCTTCGTCTTCCGTCAACTCAGGGGGGTAGGGTACGACTCCCGCTGCCCGAAGAACATCAAAAAGATCTTTCCACTCGTCAGCAGTTTCTGGAACACTTGGGGCTGGAGGAGGAGGAGGGGGCGGCTTCAATGCCGAATCATCGTCTCGGAACGAGAGAAAAGAACGCCGCTGACCATCGGTATCCTTGAGTGACAGTTCGCCTCCCTTGAAAGAAAGACTCGTTGAACTCTGTTCAACACTGTCAGAACTGCCGTCTCTTTTGCTCATGATGCTCTCGCTCGCGGAAGAAACGATCCACAGTTGAGGAGAATCCACCCAAGACGAGGGCGAGAACCCCGCCTGTCACGACGACCAGGAGGCTCGCCCTCAAAGCACACGCTATCGCGATGTAACTCTAGGTTGCGAACCGCCAGTACAAAACGGCCGTCAGACGACCCTTCTCGGAGGCTCCCGCATCGTTCACGCCGATCTCGAAGCGCATGTTGCGGCCGAGCTTCGCTCGGTTGGTGTAGATGGCACCGATGGCGTAGCCGGAGGCAGTCTGCTCCGCGATGATGTCCTCTCCGACGATCCACTCCTGTGCGTCGAAGCTCAGCTGACTGCGAACCTTGAACTTCAAGCCAGCCGACTTCTCCCGGCAGAGCATGTGAACCTGGAGTTCAACGACCTTGGTCCCGAAGTCCTCGAAGATGGGGCCCACAGGGAACCAGTCGTAGTTGCTGTCACCGTCGCTCTCGAACTTGCGGTCACAGAGCTCGGCCGATCCGATGACGGCTCTCGCGCCCTGGGTTTTCCGGATTTTGTCTCCCGCCATGATTCTCTCCTGGAAGTTGATGCGAGAAGGCTGAAACGAGGAATCCCTGTCCGGCTCCATGAGAGCGTAGCCGAAGGAAACAAGCGTGTCCACGAGAATATCGAGGACTCCATATATCCCAAAAAACAGCAAAAATACAAGGCTTATGGAAGTGGTAGCGCCTCGACTGGCTGTACGAACTCAGTGATGCCCGAGCCCCTACACCCCGGGAGAGCCCCACTGCCCTCCCGGGGTGCCCGGCGTCCTCACGGTGCGCCGGGTCGGGCCACGCCTCGGCCGCGATGGATGCGACAGATCATCGGCCTCGGCGGTGACAGGTCGAACTTCGATGGAGGGGCCCCGCCACGAGCGCCTCACGCGCTGATGATCAGGAGCGTTCGAGAGCGAGCCCCCTGTGCCCCTCGGAGCGCCACGCCAGACGCGATTCCAGAGAGGTTCACGGAAAACGCGCCACATGCGTACGTCCTCGCCAACAGCGAACGTCACATATGGCGCAGCTCAGCCCCCGCTCGGTGTCAAGGCGGGTGCGCGCGCTGAGGCCGCTGGTCTTCCGATGCAGGATCAGGTGGCGGTGGCCGCGGCCTTCAGCGCCTCGTAGTCCTTGGGCAAGGTGACGGCGCCGGGCTTGTCGATGGATCGCCTGGTAGCGAAGGCGAGGTAGGCGGCCGGGTCGATCCCCAGCACCTTGCACGTGCCGACGAGGGTGTAGAACACGGCCGCGGCCCTGGTGCCCTTGTCCGATCGGGTGCCCAGGAAGTTGCGCCTGCCCATGACGGGATCCCTCATGCCCTGCTCGGTGCGGTTGTTGTCCAACGGCACGTCCGGGTCGTCGAGGAAGACCTGCAGGGCTCCCCATCGGTCGAGGCAGTACTTGATGGCCTTCTCCAGCCTGGTGCCTGGGGGTGGGCGCTGCCGGCAGAGCCACTCGTGTAGGCTCTCGACCACCTTCCTTGACTCGGTGGGCCTCAGCTCGGCTCGTCGTCGCAGCAGCTCGGCTCGATCGGCGACGCCCTCCTTGGCGCGTGCCTCGATCTCGTACAGCTCGGCGATGATGTCCAGGGCCTCACCGGCGACGGCGTAGCTCTTCTCGGCCTTGATGAAGCCACGCCGGGCATGGGACCAGCAGCAGGCCAGCCGGAAGTCGGGCAGGGGCATCGGCTCGCTGCCATCCAGTGGCATCTGCGTGCCGGGCTGCTTGGAGGCCGCACCTTCGAGCGCGGCGTAGACCGAGAACCCGTCGGCAATCACGGTGCCGCCGAAGTCCTTCAGCAGCAGGACCGCCGCGTGTTGGCTGCGGCTGGGCAGGAACATGTAGAAGCGGGCGTCGGGGGACGACAGGCCCCACACCCACCACCTCTTGGAGCGCTTCTTGCCCAGCATCCGCCACGTAGTCTCGTCCGCGCCCAGCACGTGCTGGCCCAGCATGTCGTCGTGGTGGGCCAGATAGGTGGGCCACAGGTGGTCCACCATGGCCGCGGTCTGGTCCCACAGCGTCTGGCTGGTGATGGTCAGCCCCGCGCGCTCCATGCGGCGGACCTGGCTCTCGAGCGGGATGTGTTCGCCGTACTTGTCCACTGCCACCTGGGCGGCGAACTCCTCGGTGTAGCGGCCGCCAGGGATGAAGTTGGCCGGCTTGGGCGCCAGGTCCTTGTGGTCGCAGACCTCGCAGCCATAGGCCATCTGCTCGTGCTGCTGTACCTCGTACAGCACCGTCTTGACCGTGATGGTCTCGGTCTTCACGGCGAACTTGGGCCTCTCCGCCATCGGCCCGCAGCCGTGGGGACAGTCGAGCTCGTGCTCACCGAGGCGGTGGGGGACCACCGTGATCGGCAGGCGGAGCTGCTTCGTCGGACCGTGACCGCGCTGCTTGCGCTTCTTCTTCCTGCGTCGGCGCCCCCGACCCGTGCCCTCGTCGCCGTCATCGTCTCCGGGCTCGTCCTCGCCAGCGCCACCAGGTCGGCCCCGGCGCTCGGACTTGCTGACGCCGTACAGCTCGCCGTTGCGCTCCTGCAGCTGCTCGGTCACCACCCGCAGCTCCAGCTCGAGCTCGGCTTGCGCCTCGCCCTTGGCTTCGGCCAACGCGGCATGCAGCTGCTGCATGCGTCGATACAGCGCCCGGTTGCTCGCCTCGAGCGCAAGGGCCATCCGGCGGAGGGCCTCCTTGTCCTGCTCTCGTTCGATGCGGGCGCGATCCATGCCCGCGCTTAGCCGCCTGCGAGATGATCCACAACCGTCAGGCCACGATCTCCGCAGGCGACAGAGGCAGCTTGCCGGCCAGGGCGGCGCCATCGAGAAACAACGACAACTCCGCCGAGGTTAGCCGGAGAGCCTCCGCGCCATCCTCGACCCACAGCTTGGCGAAGCGAGAGCGGGCCAAGCGCTTCTGGTAGATGCACAGACCCGTGCCGTCCCACAGCAAAATCTTGGCGGTGGATCTTCGCTTGTTGACGAACAGGAAGTAGTCGCCGGACATCAGCTCCAGCTCCGGGTGCCCGTAGACCAGGCCTGCCAAGCCGTTGAAGCCCTTGCGCAGATCCACGGGCGCGGGCCAGGCCCACACCCGCATCGCCCGTGTCTGGCCGATCACGCCAGCGCCCGAAACGCGGCCACGGCGTCGGCGACACACAGCCCCTCGAGGCGGAAGCCGCTGGGCGAAACCAGCACCGGGAGGCCCGAGCCGAACGGAGGACCGGGATCGCTCACCACGACGGGAACGAGCTGCAACGCTTGGGCCGCCTGCGAAGCCTCCGACCGCCTCAACCACTTGCTCAGTGTAGTCGTAGAGATGGGCACGCGCTTGGCCGTGGCCGCCCAGGTCTCACCAGCCTCCCGGCTGGCGCGGGCGTAGGCGGCGCCGGCCTCCCGCACCTCCAGCGCGTAGCCGCCATCAGGCTGTAGAGGGTGCTCGACAACGGCATCGTGAACGGCGGCGGCAAGAGCTTCGAGGTCCATGGTGGCTCCACGATCGAGGTGGGGCCACAGCCTGCTCACCAGAGCCCGCCGCGTTCAGCAGTCCACGGCGAGGACGTACCCACATGCGCCACTCGCGCTACCCCTCTCAAGTGCCACGGGGGCATCAGGGGCTGCAGGAAACAACGGATAGATGCCGCTTCTCGGCGGCGTGGCCGCCGGCGGGAGGCGTGTGGCGCATGGTGGCGCGTTTTCCAGAGGGTTCGCTGAAATCGTCCAGCAGGCTCGTGAGCCTGTCGATGAGGCCTCGAAGCTCGAGCCCTGGGGGGAAGTCCTCGAAGGAGTCTCTGCCGGCCCCGCGCGCACATCACCTCACCCCTTGCGGTTCATCGGTGTGCGCATGGCTGCGGAGCCGCAGCCCCTTCCAGCAGCGCGTCCCGCGTGTGCCCTTGGCCGAGACGAAGCCACGCTCTGCCAGCCTCATCCCCATCGCTTTCTTGGTGATGGCCCGCTCCCCGCTCTCCTCCGCCCAGATGCGGTAGCTCTCGTACAGCTCCTTGGTGCGGGCCATCGCGTCGGGCTCCACCTCGCAGCGGTCCGCCAGGAAGCCACCGAGCACGTCCATCTCGCCCCGGTAGCCCTCGGTGGCCTCGCGAACGGCACGAGGCGTGCCCAAGCCCTCGACTTGCCAAGCGAGACACCCCTGCACGGCCCAGGCGAGGATGCCGGGTAGCTCGGCCTTCAGCTTCTCCACCAGGTCGGGATCCCGCTCGGCCTCGGGGATAGTCACCACGAACGGCACCAGGCGGATACGCCTCCAGATCCCGTGGTCGGTGCCCTTGATCAAGGGCTTGTGGTTGGCGGCCAGCCACACCTTGAAGACCGGCCTGAACTCGAAATACTCGCGGAACAGGAAGCGGGCGGTCACTACGTCACCGCCGGTCATCTGCTTGACCATCGCCTCCGCCAGAGGGCGACCGCCCTCGGCCTCGACCGCGGCCACGAAGCGAGCCCCCACCAGCCGGGCCACGTCGTTGCGCACGGCCGCCCCGTCCTGCTTCAAGAAGGTGGTGAACTCCGCCTGGGCCGCGTACTCGCCCACCAGCAGGCGCACGATCTCCACGAAGGTGGACTTGCCGTTGGCCCCTACGCCGTAGAGCAGGAACAGCAGTTGCTCCCGTGTGGAACCCGTGAGCGTGTAGCCCACGGCCCGCTGCAGGAAGGCTACCAGCTCGAGGTCCCCGCCCATGACGCGCTCGATGAAGCGCACCCAGGTGGGGCAGTCCGCCTCCGGGTCGTAGGCCACCGAGCTGATCCGGGTGAGGTGGTCCTGGCGTCGGTGGGGCAGGAGCTGGCCGCTGCGCAGGTCGATGGTGCCGTTGGCACAGTTGAGCAGCCAGTCCTTGCGGTCCAGGGCGGCGTGGGGGAGCGTGAGGAAGGACTGGGCCAGCTCGAGCATGGCCTTGATGCGCCCCGAGCTCTCCGAGCGCAGTGCGTGCCGCAGTACCTGGTCGCGTCGCTTCCCGTCGCGGAGCTTCATGGCGGCCCGTGAGGTCGCTCTGACGGTGGCCTTGACGCGGCGCACGGTCTCGCCCGAGTCGTCCCTGGCCCAGCGCTTGCCGTCCCAGTGGAACCAGGCCGCCATCTTGTGGACGTACCGCAGCTCGTCACCCTGGTGGGCCGCCAGCCGCTCGGCGTTGCCGAGGTCGGTGAGGTTGGCCGTGGTCAGGGGAGACTCGGGCTCGTAGCGTGACACCGAGCCGGCGATGACCTGCAGCTCGTCGTCGT
>CAZHIK010000627.1:0-5816 GCA_964532635.1 uncultured Enterobacterales bacterium | reverse complement strand
CCCCCCCTACCGCCGCCGGCCCTGCCACCGTCCCCCCACGCAGCGTGGCCGTGCTGGGAGCCGGCATCGCCGGCATCACCGCCGCCGATGCCCTCGCATCCGCCGGCATCCCCTCGCTGCTCCTCGAGGCCGAAGCCAAGACCGGAGGCCTGTGCCGCACCGAGCAGGTGGAAGGCTTCCTGTGCGACATCGGTGGCCACCGCTTCTTCACCAAGGTGCCCCAGGTGCGGAAGCTGTGGCTCGAGCTGATGGGCTCGGACATGCTCGAGCGCGACCGGCTGTCGCGCATCTACTACAAAGACCGCTTCTACGACTACCCACTGAGCCCCAGTAACGCCCTGCGCAACCTGGGCCTGCGGGAGTCCGCCCGCTGCGTGGCCAGCTATGGCCGGGCGCGGCTGCGGCGCCGGGGCGGCGAGCGTAGCTTCGAGGAGTGGGTCAGCAACCGATTCGGTGACCGCCTCTTCGACACCTTCTTCCGCACCTACACCGAGAAGGTCTGGGGCGTGCCCACCAGCGAGATCAGCGCCGATTGGGCGGCGCAGCGCATCCGCGACATGGAGCTGGGCACCGTGCTGCGCCGGGCGGCCCTGGGGATCATCGGCCGCGGTCGCCAGGTGGGCTCCGACGCAGAGCGCTCCCTGGTGGAGCGCTTCCACTACCCCACCCACGGTCCCGGCATGCTCTGCGACCGCCAGCTGGCCCGGGCCCAGGCGGGCGGCGCCACCCTCCACACCGGCCACCGGGTGGTGCGCCTCGAGCACGCCGATGGGCGGATCGAGCACGCCGTGGCTCACACCGCCGATGGCGAGCGCAGCTTCGAGGCCGACGCCTTCCTGTCCTCCATCCCCATCCAGCAGCTGGTGCAGGCCTTCGAACCCGCTCCGCCTGCAGCCGTCCTCGAGGCGGCTCGCAGCCTGCGCTACCGGAGCTTCCTGGTGGTCTTCCTGGCCCTGGACCGCGCCGACCTGTTCCCGGACAACTGGATCTACGTGCACGACCCCGGCACCCTGCTGGGCCGCATGCAGAACTTCGGCAACTGGTCCCCCCACATGCTGCCGCGCCCGGGGGTCTCCGGGCTGGGGCTCGAGTACTTCTGCACCCAGGGCGACGATCTCTGGACCACCCCGGACGACCAGCTCATCGCCCAGGGTCAGCGCGACCTCGAGACCACCGGCCTGGCCCGCGGCGCCGAGGTGCTGCACGGCGCCGTGTTCCGCGCCCCCATGGCCTACCCCCTCTACGCCTTCGGCTACGACCGCCACATGGTCACCATCCGCGCCTGGCTGGCGGGCTTCGACAACCTCCAGCCCATCGGCCGCTACGGCATGTTCAAGTACAACAACGCCGACCACAGCGTGCTCACCGCCCTGATGGCGGTCGCCAACCTCCAGGGCGCGAGCCACGACATCTGGGCGGTCAACACCGACCAGGACTACCTGGAAACGACGAGTAGGGACATGTAGGGGCGGGGTTCATCCCCGCCCGCATCAGACGATCCCGAAGTCCCGCACCCGCTGGACCGCGAACCGCACCTGCCGCGGGCGAGCGCGCCGTAGCAGCTTCGCCAACCGCCGCGGACGCTCCAGGAAGAAGCGCCGGAACGCCCGGGCCGGAGTGGTCGCCAGCGCTTCGGGGTCGAGCCCCGGCGGACACCAGGTGGCTTGCTGGAAGCTGCGCGTGCTCCCCCAGCTCGGGTTCGAAGGCGCCAGCTCGCCCCACAGCCGGCTGCCCGGGAGCACATCCAGCAGCAGGAACTGGGCCCGATCCAGGCGGGAGTCGCATGCGAAGCGGATGGTCTGTTCGATGGTCTCCGCAGTCTCACCCGGAAGCCCGAAGATGAAGAAGCCCTGGGTGTGGATGCCGGCGTCCACCGCCAGGTCGATGGCGTGCTCGATGGCGCCCAGGCTGGTGCCCTTGCCTACCCCTTCGAGGATGGCGGGACTGGACGACTCGATGCCGAAGGCCAGCAGGCTGCAGCCGCTGCGCTTCATGAGCGACAGCAGCGGCCCGTCCAGGGTGTCCACCCGCACCCCGTTGGGGCAGGCCCAGCTGATGTCCAGCCCCCGCTCGAGGATGCCCTCGCAGATGGCGGCGACGTGGGAACGGCGCAGGGTGAGGTTGTCGTCCTCGAAGTGGATCTCCTTCACCCCGTAGCTGCGCACCAGGATCTCCACCTCGTCCAGCACCACAGCCGGCGAACGGAAGCGGATGCCGCCGCCCCACAGCCCCGGGCTGGCACAGAACGAGCAAGCGCATGGGCAGCCGCGAGTGGTGATCACCGGCGCCACCGGCATGCGCTCCACGAAGGCCCCGTGGGGCGCCAGCCGGTAGCGACGGGGGTGCATCAGGTCCCAGGCGGGGAAGGGCAGGTCGTCGAGATCCGAGACGAGCGCGCGAGGCTCGGTCATCACACCGCCCGCGGGGAGCACACCGTCGATAGGCCCGGGCTCGGGCAGGGCGTCCAGCAGCGCCACGAGGCTGATCTCCCCCTCCCCCACCACCGCGTAGTGGGCGCCCGTGGCCGCCAGCGTGGCCCCGGGCAGGGCCGTGGCGTGGGGGCCGCCCACCACCACCCTGCAGCCCGCCGCGACCAGGGCCTGGCACAGCTCCACCACCCGAGGCAGCGTGTCGGTCATCACCCCGACCCCCACCAGGTCGGCACCGCGGCAGCGGTCCACCAGCTGGGCGTCGCACAGCCGGTCCACCAGCCCGTCGTGGATCAGGGCCTGGTGGCCGGCGGCACGAGCCGCGGCCGCCAGGTAGCCCAGGCCCAGCTGGGGGGTGACCAGGTGGGTGTGGTAGCGGGGCCGGACCAGGTCCAGGCGCATCAGCCCGCCTCTCGGACGCGCTGGGCCTGCTCGCGCAGCTCGCCCACCGCGAGCGTCCGCGGGGTGGTGCGGCCCACCCGCAAGGCGAAGCCGACCCGCTCGAGCAGGGTGTCGGCGTGCTGCCCGATGTAGACCAGCTCCGGGTAGCAGGCGTACATGCAGCCCCGGCAGGACTCCACCTGAGCGCGGATGCTCCGTCGGAACTCCCGGCTGCGGTAGTGATCCAGGAAGTCCGGATCGAGCAGGGAGTGCTCACCAGGCAGGTCCACGCAGGGCAGGAAGCGGCCCTGGGGGCTGATGGAGAAGTACTGGACGGGGCTGGTGCAGCGCCAAGTGGGCAGCCCGCCCTGCAGCCAGGCCGCGCTCTCCCGCAGGAAGCGCCGGGAGCTGTAGACGTGCTCGCCCCGCTCCTTCTGCTCCAACAGCTGCTGGTAGATCGCCGCGATGGCCGGGCGGTCCTTGCGCGAAAACCCCAGCTCCGCGTCGTCGCCGCGCACGATCCAGGGGGCCTCCTCCTGAGTCTCGAGGTGCACCGGGATGGGGGCAGCCCAGAAGCCGATGGCGGTGGAGAAGCGGACCAGAGCGGGCAGCTCGCAGAGGTTGGGGCGGCAAACCGTGATGTTGATGCCGTGCACCCGCCCGCGGCCGGTCATGGCCCGTGAGAACGCCGCCATGCCCTCGATGGCGCTGTCCCACGAACCGGAGCTGCCGGTGATGGCGTCGTGGACCGCCGGATCCAGGGAGTGCAGCGAGATGCTCACCTCGCGCAAGCCGGCGGCCGCCAGCTCCCGGGCCTGGTCCGGGTAGCGCAGGGCCCCGTTGCTCTGCATCCGCACCATCAGTCCCTGCTCGGAGAAGGCCGCCACCAGTGCCGGCAGGTCGGTTCGCAGCAGGGGCTCACCGCCCGACAGCACCAGCTGCCCCACGCCCATACGCCGCAGCACGGCGGCCATGGAGCGCACCTGGCCGACACTCAGCTCCCGCTCCCCCGCGCGGCTGGCGGTGACCTCGCACATGCGGCACTTCTGGTTGCAGCGGGTGGTGACCGCGTACTGCACATACGCCGGGCGCCGGCCGAACAGCGCCGCCTCGGCGAAGACCAGGTTGCGGCGGAGGGTGTGCAGCGCGGGCATCAGGACACGACGTTGTCGCCGCCGCTGACCATGAAGTAGCCCAAGGCGTACTGCATCCCGATGCCGTCGCGGGCACCGTGCACCAGGTAGCGGGCCAGGTTGCGCACGAACGCGCCGCGCTGTTGGCGCATCATGCGCAGCATGCGGCGGGAGGTGAAGTGCACCAGGCAGCGGTAGCGGTAGGCGGCGATCTGCCGCGGGGAGAGGTCCTTGGTGTAGACGTTCGAGTGCTGGTGCAGGCTGTCGATCTTCTCCCAGGCCTCGTGGTCCACGTGGCCCCCCATCTCGGCCACCATTTCCGCCGCCCGGGTGGTGGGCAGGGGTCGGTAGGTGAAGAAGATGGGGCGGTCGACCTCCAGCTCCTTCACGAAGCGGAAGGTGTCGCGCATCGTGTCCATGCTCTCGCCCGGTCCGCCCAGGATGTTGTAGCCGGTGACCACGATGCCGCGATCGTGCAGCAGCTTGATCACCTTTCGGTACTGCGCATCGGTGATGGGCTTGTGGTAGACCTCGCTGCGGATCTTCTCGTTGCCAGACTCGATGCCGATGCGCACCACACCAGCGTTGGCCTTGGCGAGCAGGTCCACCTTGTGTTCGTCGAGCTGATCGGCGCGGGAGAAGCAGGAGAACGGTAGCTCGTCCGCCAGCCCGAGCGCCTGGTAGGCGGCCGAGAAGCCCTCGAGCCAGGGCAGGTTGACCGTGAACGCCGGGTCGAAGGTGTGGGCCACCCGCATCCCGCGGTGGCGGTACTTGCGCCAGTGGTGCCGGATCTCCCGGGCATAGGCGGCCGGGTCGCGGGTGCGCAGGTAGCGCCCGGGAAGCCGCTGCCGCAAGGGCTCTTCCGAGCAGTAGGTGCAGCCGTAGGGGCAACCCCGGTTGCCGATCACGTAGATCACGCCGTTGTAGAACAGGAAGCGGTCGAGGTCCTCCCACAGGTCGTAGTCGGGGATGGGCAGGCTATCGATGTCCTGGTTCAGCTCGCGCAGCTCGTTGCGGACGATCTCGCCTTCGTGCATGAACCAGATACCGTCGATGCCGTGGGCGGAGCCACCGGCTTGTCGAGCGTCGAGCCAAGCGGTGAGCGGTACCTCACCGTCGCCGATGCAGACCGCGTCGACTTCCGGCAGGGCGATGGTGGGCTCGGGCAGCAGGGTGGCGTGGTAGCCGCCCATGATGATGGGCAGGCCCCAGCGCGCCTTGATCTCCACCATCATCGGCTGGATGTACTGCATGTACATGCTGACCGACGAGATGCCGATCACGTCGGGGCGGTGCCTGTCGATGTGCCGCGCCAGGTGCTGCTTCCAGTCCTTGGCGTGGTAGGTGAAGTCCAGGATCCGGGCGCTGTGGGAGGTGCGCTCGTTGATCCAGGTGGCCAGGTAGGTGATCCCGATGTCGACGATCGACGGATCGCCGGAGAGGTTCGGGCTGATGATGGTGATCTTCATCGGGGGCCGGTGCTCGGGGACTCCCGTTCAGCGTAGCCTGTCGGCGCCCCGCCTACCCGCCCAGGGCAGTGGTAACGTCGGTGGTGACAGAGTCGTACAGGTTCACCAGCGAGTCCCCCATCAGGCTCACGCCGGTGAAGATCACCAGCCCCACCAAGGCCGCCACCATGGCGTACTCCACCGCGGTGGAGCCGTGGCGACGGCGTCGAGAGACAGGGAGGGGCATGCGCACTCCGGGACGAGGACAGCCTTCAGCCTAGCCCCGTGGCCGACGGGTGCCCGTGAGCACGGGCACGGGGGTGACAAGGACAAGGCACCCCCTCGAGGAGCGAAGCCCGGCGTGTGATCGAACGAGAACGGGTGAAGTGGGTCCCGAGGAGCTGGGAATTGCTCCCGTTCTGAGC
>CAZHIK010000626.1:0-5843 GCA_964532635.1 uncultured Enterobacterales bacterium | reverse complement strand
GAACGACATCCTCAAGGAGTTCATGGTCCGCAACACCTATATCTATCCGCCCAAACCGTCGATGCGGATCATCGCGGACATCTTCGAGTACGCCTCGGCCGAGATGCCCCGGTTCAACACCATCAGCATCTCGGGCTACCACATGCAGGAGGCGGGGGCCACGGCCGACATCGAGCTGGCCTACACCCTGGCCGACGGGCTCGACTACGTGAACACGGGCATCGAGGCCGGCCTGAGCGTCGACACCTTCGCGCCCCGGTTCAGCTTCTTCTTCGGCCTGTCCATGAACTACTTCATGGAGGTGGCCAAGCTGCGCGCCGCGCGGCTGCTGTGGCATCGCATGCTCTCGGGCTTCGATCCCAAGAACCCCAAGTCCATGATGCTGCGCACCCACTGCCAGACATCGGGCTGGTCGCTGACGGCCCAGGACCCCTTCAACAACGTGGCTCGCACCTGCGTCGAGGCCATGGCTGGTGCCCACGGGCACACCCAGTCCCTGCACACCAACAGCCTGGACGAAGCCCTGGCGCTGCCTTCTGAGTTTTCGGCGCGGATCGCTCGCAACACCCAGCTGTATCTGCAGCAGGAGACAGGCAGCTGTCGCACGGTGGACCCCTGGGGCGGCAGCTACTACGTCGAGCGCCTCACCCGGGACCTGGCCGATCGCGCCTGGACCCACATCGTCGAGGTCCAGGAGCTGGGCGGCATGGCCCGGGCCATCGAGACGGGCCTACCCAAGATGCGCATCGAGGAAGCGAGCGCCCGCACCCAGGCCCGGATCGACGCCGGCAAGCAGACCATCGTGGGGCTCAACCGCTACACGGTCGACGAAGAGCCCAACATCGACATCCGCCAGGTGGACAACTCCGCTGTGCGCGGCGCCCAGGTGGCCCGGCTCGAGGCCCTGAGGTCCGAGCGGGATCCGGCGGTCGTGGCCCAGCGCCTGGAGGCCCTGATCAACGCAGCGGATCGCGGCGAAGGCAACCTGCTCGAGCTGAGCGTCCAGGCCGCGCGGGCCAAGGCCACCGTGGGCGAGATCTCCGAGGCCCTGGTCCAGGTCTATGGCCGCCACCAGGCCGCACCCAAGCTGGTGCACAATGTCTACAGCACGGAGGCTGGTGTGGAGCGTGAAGACATCCGGGCCGTGCGCGAGCTGGCCGATCGTTTCGAGGAGCTCGAGGGCCGCCGCCCCCGGCTGCTGGTGGCCAAGATGGGCCAGGACGGCCACGACCGTGGCCAGAAGGTGGTGGCTACCGCCTTCGCCGATCTGGGCTTCGACGTGGACGTCGGACCGCTGTTCCAGACCCCCGAGGAGACCGCGCGCCAGGCCGTCGAAAACGACGTGCACGTGGTGGGTGCCAGCTCCCTGGCGGCCGGCCATCTCACCCTGGTGCCCGCCCTGCGTCAGCAGCTCGACGCTCTGGGGCGCCCCGACATCCTGGTGGTGGCCGGCGGCGTGATCCCGCCCAACGACCACCAGGCGCTCCTCGAGGCCGGTGCCGCGGCCATCTTCGGCCCCGGCACCGTGATCCCCGTGGCCGCCAAGGCCCTGCTCCAGCAGCTGCTGGAGCTGGTGGCGGATTAGCCCGGCGCCAGCACGAAGGGGAAGCTCACCGGGAAGCCCACCACGTCGGCGGGGAAGCGCCAGTTGCGGATGGAGGTCTCGATGCACTGCTCGAGCTGCAGGTCGTCGGTGGTGTTGTCCACCACGAAGATGTCCAGCGCCTTGCCGCTGTCCACGATCCACTCGATCTCCACCCGGCCTCGCAGGTTGGGGTGCTCCTTGAGCCGCCGCTCGTAGCAGGTCTTGACCCGCGGGTAGTAGCCCTTGATGGCGGCATAGATCCGCGTGGCGTCGGGGCTGTTCTTCGGCAGGTCCCCAGGCTCGGTGGTGATCCGGGACTCGGGGACCACCTGCTCGGCGTCGTTGATGCCGGCCTGACCGCCTTCCGCCAGGGTCAGCTCGATGTCCGCGTCCTCGCGGCCAGTGCCGTCGATGTCCACGCCCTTGATGGTGTGGGTCAGCTCGGTGATCTGGTCCAGATCGCGCTCGGGCCCGGTGCCGAGGTTGTCCTCGATGCCCCAGGCCATGTTCGGATCGAGCAGGCCTCCCGGGGAGTCGCCTCGGGTCACCAGCCTCCTGATCAGCGCCGACTGCTCATAGACCTGCTCCCGCAGGCCCTCCTTGCGCTCGGCCTCCATCAAGACGGCCTCCTGAGCGGTGAGGGGACGGTCCGGGGGAGGGTCGTTCTTCGCCACCGCCTGGGTGGGCTCGGGCTCGGGCTCGGGCTCGTCATCCTCGAGCGTCTGGGCCAGGCCGTTGTCGTCGGTGACGGGATCGGGGGTGACGGGCTCGGGATCGGTGGGCTCTGGGGCCGGGATGATGATGGAGGCGAAGCGCTCCACCTCCGCGATGTCGCCGATCAGCTCGGGGGTCTGCACGGTGCTCACGTAGGCGGCGAACGCGCCCGCCATCACCGTGAAGAGGCTCAGGAAGCCGACGAACACCGGGTCGTCGTCGCTCATCAGCTTGGGCCTGAAGCTGGGACGCACCAGCTGGCGCATGGCCACGGGGGGAGCTTGCACCAGCTGGAACAGCAGGGTCAGCTCACCCAGGCGGATGGAGCCGCGAGCCCGGTCGTCCAGCTCGAGGTCCCAGCGATCGCGGCCGCTGGGCGGGCGGGCTCGGACATCATCCAGGGTGAGCACCTCGCCGCCCACCGACAGCTTCCCCTTCAGGTTGCGGGGCACCCGCAGCCGGGAACGACCGCGGTGGGCCTCGCGGAGGGGATAGCGCCGGGGTAGCGAGGGCAGGGGACAGCTCACCGTCGCGCCGGGGCTATTGCCTACGGTGAGGGATTCGCCAGGATCGAGGCGTCTTTCCAGTACGATCTTGCCGTCCTGGAGCACACCTACACGGATAACCTTGCCCTGATCGGGCACGCGCGCTGCACACATGAGACCATCCCGCCGTTCGAGGTTGTTCGCCAGCCACTCGGGCCGCCGATGGTCTGGTCAGCGGGGGCGTGGGCTCGGTTCCGCGATCCGCGTACTTGACAGCTTTCTTGCGAACGATGCGCTGACCTATACTCCAAGCGAGCCCAGGAGCGACCCATGCGCAAGACAGTATGCACGCTACTCCTCACCTTCCTGCCCGCGGTGGCCTGCTCGTCGGCCGACGCGGACGGGGACGGCTTCACCGCAGACAGGGACTGCGACGACGACAACCCCGGCGTGCACCCTGAGGCCGACGAGGTCTGCAACGGCGTGGATGACGACTGCGACGGACTTGTGGACGACGAGGATGCTGTGCTCGCCTCATCGCTGGGTGTCTTCTACGCGGACCTGGACGGCGACGGCCACGGTGCCGTGGACGCCGAGGCTGTGCTGGCCTGCGAGGCTCCCAGCGGCTTCGTCGGCTACGCTACGGACTGCGACGACACCGACGCGGCCGTGAACCCGGGGGCGGTGGAGGTCTGCGACGACGAAGATGTGGACGAGGACTGCAGCGGCTCGGCCGATGACGCCGATCCCGGCCTCGACACCTCCTCCACCAGCGGGTGGTTCCCCGACAGCGACGGCGACGGCTACGGCGACGCTGCTTCGGAGGCTGTCAGGGCCTGCGACGATCCCAGCAGCGCCTACGAGGCCTGGACCACCGACGATCAGGACTGCGACGACGGGGACGCAGCGATCCACCCGGAGGCTCAGGAGCTGTGCGACGACGCCGACGTGGACGAGGACTGCGACGGGCTGGCGGACGACGCCGACGACAGCGTGGACCTGGACGCCGGAGGCACCCTGTGGTTCCTGGACCAGGACAGCGACGGCTACGGAGATGTGGACGATCCGGGCACCCTGGCCTGCGATGCGCCCGAGGACTCCAGCTACGCCGTCGATGCCAGCGACTGCGAGGATGGCGACGCTTCGGTGAACCCAGGCGCGGAAGAGGTCTGTAACGACGGTGTGGACAATGACTGCTCTGGCGACTCTGTGGGCTGTGAGCTGCTCGGCAGCTACGACTTCGAGGATCTGGACGCCTTCATCGAAGATCCCAGCGGCACCCTGGTCACCAAGGCGCTGGACATCGCCGACTTCGACGGCGACGGTCATGACGACCTGGTGTTTTCGGACGATCGCGTCCAGGACGCCGACGGGGGATGGTACCTCGGCGAGCTCTACCTCCGCTACGGTCCCTTGGGCGGTGATCTCGACCTCGACGTGGACATGGACGCAGTGCTGCCAGGGGTCGAGGCCGGCGACTACGGCGGATACGCTCTGGACATGGGGGGTGACATCGACGGAGACGGCGTGAACGATCTCGTGGTGACAGCCGAAGGCCGGGACGAGCAGAACACCAGCGCCGGGGTCGCCTACCTGTACTACGGTGGCAGCCGGATCAGCGCTGGGCTCAACCTGGAAGCGGCCTCCAGCGCCCGTTGGATCGGGGAGAGTCGATCCGATGGCCTGGGCGAGGTGGTTCGCTTCGTCGGCGATCTCGACGCCGACGGTCGGGACGATCTGCTCCTGGGGGCGGCCGGCTTCGACACGGACGACAACAACGCTGGCGCCGTCTACCTGATCCAGGACGCGGTGGGCCTGTCGGGCGTGCAGAGCCTGGGCACCGGCTTCGCCGCGAGGTTCCTCGGTGAGAGCGAGAACGACCAACTGGCGACGTCCGTTGCGGGTCCCATCGACGCCAACGGTGACGGCGTGCCCGATCTGGTCTTCGGCGCCGTGGGGCACGACGGCGTGGGCTCCAACTCGGGTGCGGCCTACCTGTTCATCACCGATGCCGGGAATCCCTGGCAGGGAGAGTTCTCGGCGTCGGACGCGGATCTGGCGCTCCGGGCCGCGAACACGAACGACTACCTGGGGAGCAGCCTCGCAAGCCTCGGCGATGTAGATGGTGACGGCTACGAAGACCTGGGCATCGGAGCCTCCGGCCTCGAGCCCGGTGGGCTGGACGACGCGGGGGGCGCCTACTTGATCGCGGGCGGTAGCAGCCTGGTGTCGGGCGTCCATGACGTGACCACCGTCGCGCTTGCGACCATCGAAGGCGCCTACGAGGACGGGGATCTCGGCGACGCACTGTCGGGTGGAGACATCGACGGTGACGGGCTGGGTGACCTGGCGGTCGGGGCCGCATATGCCGAGGTGGGCGGAGTCTATCGCTCGGGCGAGGTCTACCTGTTCGCCCGTTCCATTTCGGGTACCTACTCGGCGTTGGACGCCGACACCCTGGTCCGGGGTACGGGAGACACCGACCTGGTGGGGCGGACGGTGTTCATCGAGGACTACGACAGCGACGGAGCCGACGATCTACTCGTCGGCACCTGGGGCACCGCCTCCATCGGCGTGCTGCTGGGCATGGCCCCCTGAAGCGACGAGCAGCGCCCCTCTGGGCGCTGCAGGTCGGAGCGACGTGGCTCCATCCGGTCGGCGTTGTGCCGCGGACCGAAGGTCCGTCGGCACGAACGACGACAGCAAAAGTAGCTCCGCCTACTTTTGCTTGCCTTCGATGGTCATCAGCAGCACGGTCATGCCCAGCAGCAGGCGCGGGTCGATCTGGCCGTTGTTGCCGGAGAAGTCGACGTCGAACTTGACCAGGAACGGGTTCCAGGTGCCCTTGAGCTTGCCGATCTGGTCGCCCATGGCATCGATGAGGAAGGTCTGGGGGATGAGGTTGGACAGGAAGCGCCGGATCATGGCCAGCAGCATCGAGTCTTCCTTGGCATGGCCGATGAGCGCGTCGTCGGCGTCGAGGATCTCCCACTCGTCCTTGAGGATGGACTTGAGGCCCTTGCGGCGGCAGGCGCCCAGGGTGGTGCCCGTGGCCACGT
>CAZHIK010000625.1:0-5846 GCA_964532635.1 uncultured Enterobacterales bacterium | reverse complement strand
GCCAGGGTGAGGTGCACGCCTGCTTCGGCTACGCCGGCGTGGGCCTGCTGCAGGTCGAGCATGGTGCCCGCGCCCTCCTTCAAGCGAGTCTCCGCAGCCTCGACGGCCTCGTGGGCCAGGCGCAGGGCTTCTTCACGCTCGGTGAGGCTTGCCATGGCGGCGGACAGCTCACCGTGGATGCGGATGACCTCGAGCTCGGCTTTGTCGCGAAGCAGGCGCTTGGCTGCGCGCGCCTTCTCCACCTGGGCCTGCGCCTGGTCCACCTTTGCGGCTACGGCGCCTCCCTGGACCAGAGGCACGGTCAAGCCGACCATCACGTTCCAGTTCACGTCGTCGTAGAGCATGGGCGCCGGGTCGAGCCCGAAGACCTTACCGGTGACACCCACGATGGGCATGGCCGCGCCCCGCTCAGCCCACACCACGGCCTCGGCCGCCTCGATCTGCTTGTCGACCAGGGTGATATCGGGGCGGTCGAGGTGTGAGGTGGCCTCGCCGAGGCTGGGGATGGCGGCGGGCACCACGAAGGGATCGGCCGCGCCGGCCTGGTCCGTCATCAGCTCGAGGGCCCGGTCGGCGGCGGCCGAGGCCGCTTCGGCTCGGGCCACGGTGGCGCGGGCGGTGGCCACCGAGCCTTCGACCTGGAGCAGCTGGTCTCTGGAGGCCACGCCGTTGTCCACCAGGGTGCGGGCGATGCCTTCGATGCGCTCGGCCAGCTCGAGGGCCGAGCGGGCGTCGGCCACCAGGGCCTGGTGCCGCGCCGAGGCATGCCAGGCCTCGACCACGTAGCCTTCGAGCTCGTACAGGTCGGCCTCGCCCTGCTCCTGGGCGATGGCTTCGCCCTGGAGCGAGGCCTTGCGCCACAGGTAGGCTGCCGGGGCGAGCACCGCCTGGCTGCCCTCGACCTGCCACTGCCACTGGTGCTTGGGCAACACCTCGGGGTTCTCGATCCCGTCGCACATGGACGGCTGTACCGGGTTCCCCGCGTCCTGGAGCATCAGGTAGAACTGATAGCAGATCGGCATCATGTCCAGGTAGATCTCGTTCTGCCACAGGGAGCCCCCCGCCGCGTTCAGCTGGGGCAGCATGTGGGCCGTGGCCTGCCGCGTCTGGGCACGGCTCTCGGCGATGCGGGCCTGAGAGAGCGCCACCACGGGTGAGGTCTGCGCTGACGCCTCCAGGGCCTGGTCCAGGCTCATGGACAGGGCAGGGGAGACGAGCAGGAGGGCGAGGGAAGAGAGCATCAGGCACTCCTCTTGCGGAAACGGAAGACGGCCAGGGCCAGCAGGACGAAGGCGATCAGGGCCAGGATGCCAGCTTCTCGGTGCAGCACCTCGAAGCCGATGCCCTTGAGGAACGCTCCGCGGATCATCACCGCGAAGTAGGTCAGGGGCAGGAAGTCGGACAGGTGACGGGCCCAGGCCTCCATGTTGGAGACCGGGTACATCAGCCCGCCCAGCAGGATGTTGGGCAGGATGACCAGCACGGAGGTGAGCAGGGCCTGCTGCTGTGTCTGGGAGATGGTGGAGACCAGCAGGCCGAAGGCCAGCATGGAGGCCAGGTAGAGCACGGCCATGCCCAGCAGGTGCCACGGATCACCGAGGAAGGGCACCCCGAAGCCATAGATGGTCACCAGGGTGACCAGGAAGCCCTGGATGATGCCGATGACCACAAAGGGAGCCAGCTTGCCCACCATCAGCTCCCCCGGTCGGATGGGGGTGACACTCAGCTGCTCGATGGTCCCCGTCTCACGCTCCTTCACGATGGCCATGGCGGACAGCACGGTGATGATCACCGTCAGGATCATGGCCAGCACGGCGGGCACCATGAACCACTCGGACTGGAAGGTGGGGTTGTACAGCACCCGCGCGCGGGGCTCCGGCAGGCCGTATGGCAGGCTGCTCTGTTGCACCACGGGCAAGCGTTCGGCGGCGACGTCCGCCAGGATCTGTTCCACGTAGCGCTGGGATCCGAGGGCGCGGTTGGTGTCGGTGCCGTCCACCCACACGGGGATGCCCGCTTGCTCACCTCGGTGCAGGGCGCGATCGGTGCCCGGCGGCACGATCACGGCCAGCTCGGCCCGGCCCTGGTCGATGGCCAGCTCGGCGTCCTTGTACGAGTCGGTGATGCCGATCAGGTCGAAGGCCTCCCCAGCGTCCAGGCGCTGGGCGATGGCGCGGCTGGTGGGGCTGTGGTCGCCGTCCACCACCACCAGGGAGAGATCTTCGACGTCGAAGTTGGCCGCCAGCCCCAGCAGGGCCAACTGGATCACCGGGATGACGAACACGATGGGCAGCATGCGGCGGTCGCGCCGCAGATGGATCAGCTCCTTGCGCGCTACGGCAAGCAGGCGCCGCAAGGAAAACCGCCTCAGGCTGCCGAGGATGGGGAACCTCAAGCCGCACCTCCGAGGCGCAACGCGGAAGGAAGCTCGCGCAAAGACGCCAAGGCGCAAAGACCCAAACCTGCGTTCTTGGCGCCTTTGCGACTTGGCGCGAGGTTTCCTCGGATCGGAAGGACGTTGGCGAGCCTCACAGCGACCTCCGGAAGCGGGAGGTGGCGGCCGCCATGACCACGAAGGCGAAGATCACCATGGCCAACAGGTCAGGCCACAACACCTCGACGCCAACCCCCTTCAGGAACAACCCGCGGATCAGGCGCAGGTAGTAGCGCGCCGGTACCACGTAGCTGATGTACTGCAGGAACCAGGGCATGTTCTTGATGGGGAAGATGAAGCCCGAGAGGATCATCGACGGCAGGATGGTGGCCACGAAGCTGATCTGCATGGCCACCTGCTGGCTCTTGAGCGCAGCCGAGAACAGCAGCCCCATGGCCATGGCCCCGGTGAGGTACAGCAGCGTGGCCACAGCCAGGATCAGCAGCGAGCCGCGGATGGGCACCCCGAACAGGAACCGGGACAGCAGGGTCACCGACCCCACCTGCACGATGCCCACCAGGATGTAGGGCGCCAGCTTGCCCATCATCAGCGCCGGCCCGCGAACGGGGGACACGAGGATCTGCTCGATGGTGTTGTGCTCGTACTCCCGGGCCACGCACTGGGAGGTGATCATCGCACTGAGCATCATGATGATGACAGCGATGAGCCCTGGCACCACGAACCAGCGGGAGTCCAGGGCCTCGTTGAAGAACACGCGGGGCTCTGCCTTGAGCCCGGGCATACCCCCGCGGCGACCCATGATGGTCAGCAGCCCCTCGATCTCACCCATGGTGGTGTACTGCAGGCTAGAGGCCACGTGGCCCAGGGCCTGGGCGGCGAAGCGGGCTTCGGTGCCGTCCACCAGAACCTGCACCGGCGCGTCCTTGCCGGCGGCGATGTCCCGCCCGAAGCCCGGCGGGATGACGATGCCCAGGCGGGCCGTACCCACGTCGAGCATGTGCTCGAGCTCATTGGGATCGTCGGTGCGGGCCACGACCCGGATGGCGCCGTCGGCCGTGAGGTGGGCCAGGATCTCCCGCGCGTGCACGCTGTGGTCCTGATCGACCACGGCGATGTCCACGTTCTTGACGTCGAGGTTGATGGCGTAGCCGAACATCACGACCATCAGCAAAGGGAGCGCCAGGGCGGCTATGAGGGAGCGGGGGTCCCTCAAGATGTGCAGCAGCTCCTTGGATGCGATCGGGAAGAATGCCCTCATGCGTCATCCTCCACGCCGCTGGAGAACTCACAGGCGTCCAGGAACACATCCTCGAGGGTCGGGGCGATGCGCTCCACGGACACTCCCAGATCCGCCTGGAGCCCCTCGCGTTGCTCGGCGCTGTGGAGCTTGACGTGCCAGGCGGAGCCCATGGGAGTGCAAGCGCGGACGCGGGGATCGGCCTCGAGGGTGGCGCGCTCCACGCCCTCGAGGCGCACCAGATCTCCCTTGTCGCCGTCCAGCCGGAGCTGCCGTGGCGGGCCCAGGCCCACCAGGGTGCCGGCCCGGAGGAACGCGACCATGCCGCAGTTCTCGGCTTCGTCCATGTAGTGGGTGGTGACGAAGATGGTGACCCCGGCCTGGCGCATGGCGTGGATCAGCCGCCAGAACTGCCGGCGGGAGAGGGGATCGACACCCGCGGTGGGCTCGTCGAGGAACATCACCCTTGGCTCGTGCAGCACCGCGCAGCCCAGGGCCAGGCGCTGCTTGATGCCCACCGGCAAGGTGGCGGTGAGCGCCTTCTCGCGGCCCTTCAGCCCCGACATCTCGAGGGCGAAGGCACGGCGCTGGGCCAGCTTCCTGCGCGGCACCAGGTAGACGTCCCCGTAGAAGCGGATGTTTTCGTCCACGGTCAGGTCGTTGTAGAGCGCGAACTTCTGGCTCATGTACCCGATGCGGCTCTTGACCGCCTCGGGGTCCTTGACCACATCCACGCCGTCCACGGTCGCTTGCCCAGATGTGGCCTTCAGCAGCCCGCAGAGGATGCGCATGGTGGTGGTCTTGCCGGCGCCGTTGGGGCCCAGGAACCCGTAGATGGAGCCGCGGGGCACCTCGAGGTCCACATCGTTGACCGCCACGAACTTGCCGAAGGTGCGACGCAGCTTCACCGCGCGGACGGCGATCTCGGTGCTCATGAGTCCGCCTCCTGCTCGCCGTGGGTTGGGCGCTGTTGGGTCGCGGCGCTATCGGCGCCGTCGGATCGAACCGCGCTGCCTTCGACCGCATCCTGCCGGTCGAGGGCGAGGTAGACGTAGGCGTCTTCCATGCTCGGGGGCACCTGTCGTGCGCTGGCCTGGTGGCCCCCCTCGCGGAGCAGGGCCAGGGCGTGGTCCGGGCTGGCGGGCCCCAGCACGTGGAGCAGGTCGCCGAAGAGCTGAACGTCGTCGTCAGGTAGCGCCAGCGTGAGCAGCTCGGCAGCGGCGAAGGGGCGGTCCGTGTCGATCTCCCAGACCGGATTGGTGATGCGTGCCCGCAGCCGCTCGGGGCTGTCGTAGGCCAGGATGCGACCCTCGGCCATCAGCGCCACCAGGTCGCAGCGCGCGGCTTCGTCCATGTAGGGGGTGGCCACCACCACGGTGACCTTGCCCCGCAGCTCGCCGAGGATGTCCCAGAACTCTCGGCGGCTGACGGGGTCGACGCCGTTGGTGGGTTCGTCCAGGAACAGCACCCGGGGCTCGTGCAGCAGGGTGCAGATCAAGCCCAGCTTCTGCTTCATGCCCCCGGACAGCTTGCCGGCGTGGCGCTTCACGAACGGCGCGAGCCGGGTGAACTCGAGCAGGCGCTTCTCGCGCTCGATGCGGTCCTTGCGCTTCACCAGGCGCAGGCGGGCGAAGAACTTGATGTTCTCGGCCACCGACAGGTCCGTGTACAGGCCGAAGGCCTGGGACATGTAGCCCAGCAGCAGGCGGGTCTTGTCCCGCTCCTTCTGTACGTCGTGGCCGCACAAGCTCACCTGGCCTGCGCTGGGGCTCAGCACCCCGACCATCATGCGGATCAGGGTGGTCTTGCCCGCGCCGTCAGGACCGATCAGGCCCACCACCGTGCCCTCGGGAACGGTGAAGTCCACGCCCTGCACCGCGACGAGATCGTCGAAGTGTCGGGTGAGGCCGGTGGCCTGGACGGCGGGAGTGCTCACGAGCCGAGCTCCTGGAAGACGGCATCGGCAGGGATGCCGGGGTGGATGCCGGGGCTGGGCTCGAGGGCGATGTCCACAGCGAAGACCTGCTTGACCCGCTCTTCGGGGGTGAGGATGTCGCGGGGGGTGAACTCGGCCTGGGACGAGACCCAGTCGATGGTGCCCACCCGCTCGTTGTCGGGATCGGCGTCGAGGTAGACCGACACCCTGCCGCCAACGGTGATGCTCTCCAGCACCTTCAAGGGCACGTAGACCCGCAGCCTGGGGTGGTCGAGATC
>CAZHIK010000624.1:0-5850 GCA_964532635.1 uncultured Enterobacterales bacterium | reverse complement strand
GGTGAGTAACGTGTGCGCCGAGGTGGATGTAGGGCACCAACCCCGGGGTTAGGATCCGGCATCCTCGCTGCACCGAAGGTGCCCATGCGCTGCACACTGCTGTCGTTTCTCGTGCTGCTGCCCTGCTGTGCTGCCGTGGAGTCCGCGATCTACGCTCCCGCGGATCCCGGCAACACCGAGCGGGTCCGCTTCACCGTCCCCGCCGGATCCACCGCGGGGGGGCTGGGCGGAAGCCTGGCCGACGCGGGGCTGATCACCTCTGCGGACCGCTGGAAGCTGTTCCTGAAGATGAGCGGCGAGGGCGCCTGTCTGAAGGCGGGCGACTTCGAGCTGCACCGCGCCATGCCCATGCCGGAGATCATGGAAACCCTCTGCGGCGTGCCCCTGGCCGATGACGTGCCCTTCACCGTGGTCGAGGGGTGGCGCATCCGCGACATCGACGCGGCGCTGGCGGCCGAGGGCTACATCAGCGCCGGCGAGTACACCGCCTTGGCTGAGGGCTACGATGCCCTCGAGCTGCCCTTCGAGCCCAGCGGCCCCACGCTGGAGGGATACCTCTTCCCGGACACCTACCAGGTCTCACCCTCGGGCTTTGAGGCGGCGGAGTTCATCGAGCGTCAGGTGGGCACCTTCTGGGAGCGCTTCGGAGAGAGCTACGCCAACGGCTACGGCGACTACGACCTGCATGAGGTGGTGGTGGTCGCCTCCATGCTCGAGCGGGAGGAGCCTACGCCTTCGAACCGGCCGACCACTGCGGGCATCATCTACAAGCGGCTTGGTGGCGGCTGGGCGTTGGGGATCGACGCGACGAGCCACTACACCCTCGAGGACTGGAACGACAGGAACGGCTTCGTTCGCCAGCTCAAGGATCCGGATGATCCCTACAACACCCGCCTGAGGAAGGGGCTGCCACCCACCGCCATCGGCAGCCCGGGGATAGAGTCTCTCGAGGCGTCGGTGGCGCCGGTGGAGACCGAGTGGTGGTACTACCTGCACGACGCCAGCGGGCAGGTGCACTGGGCGCGGAATGGCAGGGAACACGAGCGGAACCGCGCCAGATACAACGTCTACTAGGTTCCTTGCGGCGTTCGTGTCGGCGGCTGCGCCGCGACACAACGCCGGGGTTCACTCCGGGGTGGGGCGGGGCGCTCATGCCGACGGCTACACCGCGGCATAGCGCCTGGGCTTGGCAGCGGGCCGATCGTGCCGACGGCTGCGCCGCGGCACATCCGCCTCGGTGGTGGCGGGTAGTGAGGTGGGCAGAGCGGCCCGAGTGATTCTCGCGAGGGTGGGTCGAGCCCTGGGAGAATGACGCGCTTTCCGAGTGATTCTCGCGAGGGTGGGTCGAGCCCTGGGAGAATGACGCGCTTTGTCTGGAACGAGCGAGTGAGGAGTCCAGTGGTCTCTTCACTCGTGCTGTGTCCTCGATGTGAGGAGCGTGGCGTCACCGTGCCCAGCGTCCGCTGTCGTACTCGTGGCTGCCACAGTCGTAGTACACGTCCTCGCAGGCCTCGAGGCTGTCCCACTCCCAGACGAACTCGGTGCTATCGCAGGGATTGGAACAGTCCCTGCGCCTCCAGGCGCGAACACAACGGCGGGCCTGGGCGGCGTCGAACTCGCAGGTGCTGTAGTGGCGCGGCCGGGCGGCGTAGGTCCCCACACACGCGCCGTAGTTCGTGCTGCCGGGGTAGCACTCGAAGGTGCAGTCGCACATCGCGACGGCAACATCGATCTCGAAGTCCGACAGCGCGTAGGCGCAGCCCGCCACAGCCACCGCCAGCATCACCAGGAACGACCTCTGCGCCACTCGAGCCTCCAGGCCCCCAGGGTAGCCCGAGCCCGGAGCGACTCGGCCGATGTGCGGACGCGACACCACAGCTAGGCTCAACCTCACCCGCAGTCAACGTAGACCTCCCGGCATTCCTCGACGCTGTCCCACTCCCAGACGATGTCGTCGCAGGGGGCGCTGCAGTCCCGCTCCTCCCACGCCTGCACGCAGTCCACCGCCCGGTAGGGGTGGTACTCGCAGCGGTCGATGTCTTCGGGGTACAGGCCCAGCAGGCAGACCGAGCCGTCGCAGCTCTGCTCGGGGTAGCAGCTGTTCCAGCAGCGCAGCATCTGCTGCGCGACCTCCAGGTCGAAGCTCTGGGGCGTGGGGATGCAGCCCAGCACCAGCAGAAGCAGGATCCACACGAGGTCACCTCCCGATCCCCCTGACCCTACCACGCCCCGTCACCACATCACCCGGCGATGTGCCGACGGCTACGCCGCGGCACGATCGCCGCACCACTCCCAGCGCTGTGCAGCGGCGCAGCCGTCTGCGCGAGCGCGCCAACCCACCCCAGAGCGACTTGGGAGTTGTGTCGCCGCCTTGCGGTCGACACGAACTCACCAAGGAACCTCTACTGGTTGATCATCTTGCGGATGTTGGAGTACTCCCTGACCTTCTGCCACGATAGCTCACCCCGCAGCAGCATCTCCGCTGCGATCCTCGTCATCCGTACCAGGTTGGCCGCCCCGGCGATCTCCAGCAGGAGGTGGGGGTGGGAGCGCCAGAACTCCGATGCGTGGAAGTGCCACAGCAGCTTCTTCGGGATGAACTGCTTGTTCACCAGCATCAGCAGGGCCAGGTAGTAGGTGTCTTCGTCCGAGCGGGGCCAGTCGATGCTGACTCGGAACTGGCGGAAGCTCTTGGTGGCGTAGCCCTCGACGTCCCAGGGGGTGGCCAGGCCGGCGTCGATCATCTTCTGGGTGACGCCGGACTTGGGGAAGAGGGTGAGGGAGTAGAGGTAGATCTTGTAGGGCCCCTGCATGTCCATCAGCAGGTGGAACAGGGCTTCCTTGTCGGACTTGTAGGCCAGGGGGTTGTCGATGATGACGTCGTACTTCACGTCGAGGCCCAGCTCGGCGTTCATGCGGTCGAAGTCCAGCACCTGCTCGACGGTGCTGGTGCGCTCGTAGACCTCGCGCTGCTCGCGGTCCGAGCCGGCCTCGATGCCCAGCTGAACCCCCCGCAGCCCGGCCGTCTTCATGAGCTCGAGGTTGTCCTTGCGAGCGGTCTCGGGGGTGATCATGCAGTCCCAGGGCAGGTCTATGAACTCCGCGCCGTAGGCGTCGCAGAACTCGGTGAGCCACCTCTTGGGGGCGACGAAGGTGTCGTCGTCGAACTTGACCCAGCGGAGGTTGGGCACCTTGGTGCGCGCCATGCGCAGCTCTTCCATCACCGACGCCACCGAGCGTCGGCGGTGGAGGTTGCCCCCGTCCGGGTAGATGGCTTTGAGCGAGCTGTTGTAGCAGTAGGCGCAGGAGAATGGGCAGCCACGGCTGGCGAAGATGCGGAACTCGTGGTGCTTGACGAGCGGATCGCCTTCGCGCTTGCGGTCGCCGTCGATGAGCCAGATGCCTGGACCGCCCAGCACCCGGAACGGCAGGGCGTCCAGGTCCTTCATCAAGGGGCGGACGGGATTCTTCACCAGCTCCCCGCTCGGGCCCCGGGCCCAGACGCTCTCGACGTCGTGCCATGGTTCACCGGCTTCCATCCGGTCCACCACCTCGAGCAGGGGGTACTCTCCTTCACCGATGACGAGCGCGTCGGCGTGTTCGATGCAGTCTTCGGGCACCAGGGTGGTGTGGAGACCTCCCCACAGCACGGTCACAGCGTCGCCCAGCGCGGCCTTCAGTCGGCGGGTGAGCTCGATGGCGATGCGCCAGTAGGGGGAGCCGAAGCTCAGGCCCACCAGCTGGTAGCCGTGCTCCCGCACGTGCTCCACGAGCAGCTCGTACTCGCGCACCGAGGGCCACTTGACCTGGTTGTTGCGCCAGTCCTCGAAGAAGAGGATGTGGGCGGTGTAGTCACCGTTTTCTCGCAGCATGGACGCCAGGTGACGCACGCCGCTGTTCTCGATGCCGTACATGCCTACCAGCAGGACCTTGGTGCGCTTCATCGGGCTTCCTAACGATCGGTGAGCAGGCGCAGGCCGGCCTTGGCCTTGCGCAGTAGGTCGCGCGGGTCGCGCAGCTGGCGCAGCTGTCCCAGCACGAAGCGTGGCCGCCAGTAGAAGGAGCGGTAGGCCAGCGCCAGCAGGTCACGCAGTTCGTCGCGGGTGAAGTGTTGATCCCAGACCTGGGCTCGGAAGTCGGGCCGGGGATCGCGCATGAAGTCAAGCCAGGGCTCGAGCTTCAGCACGCCCTCCTCGAGCCCCTCATCGAACAGGCGGGTGCCTGGGAAGGGGGTGAGGATGTTGAACATCACGAAGTCGGGACGCAGGCGGATGGCGTAGCGGATGGTGCGCAGCACATCGAGGCGGGTGCGCTCAGTGGGGGTGCCGATCATGAAGTAGGCCACGCTGCCCACGCCCAGGTCGCTGCAGATACGGAAGGCGCGCTCGACCTCGACCTTGGTCACACCCTTGCGCAGGCGCTCCAGACCCTCGTCGGTGCCTTGCTCCACCCCGAACTGGATCCGTGTGCAACCCGCGGCCTTCATCTTCTCGATCAGGGGCTGGTCTACGCCGTTGACACGCATTCGCACCGTCCAGGTCAGCTCGAGGCCGCGGCGCAGGATCTCGTCGCAGAGATCGTGGACCCGCTGGTTTGTGACGTTGAAGGTGTCGTCCACGAAGTAGATGTCGCGGATATCCAGCGCGATGCAGGCCTCGAGCTCGTCACAGATGCGGGCCGGTGAGGCGCTGTGGAACTTGAGCCGCGGGGTGTTGCAGAAGGTGCACTGGTGGGGGCAGCCACGGGAGGTCACCACGGTGGTGAACAGGCCACCGGTGCCCAGCAGGCCGGTGTACTGGCGGTAGTCGATCAGGGTGCGATCAGGGATCGGGTAGCTGTCCAGATCGTTGGACAGCACGACGTGTTCGGGCACAGGGCCTTCGGGGTCGATCATCACGCCGGGGATGTCGCTGGGCTCGTTACCGGCGTCCCAGGCGTCCAGCAGGGCGGCGAGGGGCTGCTGACCTTCACCGCGCACGACCGCGCTGACGCCCGGCAGGGTGCGAGCCTCGGCGGGGAAGTCGTTGCAGTGCGGACCGCCGAGCACCACGTGCTTCACGCAGGCCGATCGTTGGGCTGCCCGGACCGTCTCGATCACGTCCACCAGCTGCACCGTGAAGGTGGTGATGCCCACCACCTGGGCACCGAAGCGCTGGATACGCTGGGTGATCTCGGCAGGCCCCAGATCCTCGAGCTGCGCGTCGAGGATGGCGACCTCGTGGCTGGTGTGGGTCCGCAGCCAGGTGGCCAGGGCCATCAAGGCCAGGGGCGGGTACGAGGTGTTCTCGGCCTCGACCGCCTTGGGCACTTCGGTCTCGATGGTGTTGTGCGCCGGGGGGCGGATCAGCAGCAAGCGCATGGGGTCTCCGGAAGGGGAGGCGTTGTGCCGCGGCGCGACGCGCCGTCGGTTCGAACGGCTCCGCCCAGGGCCGCTCTGTCGGCCCTGGGCAGCATATCCTCTGGCGCTGGCGGCGTCCGGACGGGGCGCTCGCAGTGTAGTCAAGCCCCCGCTGTGCGCCAGCGCTCCTGGAAGTCCTTGGAGGGCTCGAAGCTGCCCACCACCTCCACCGGACCCTCCAGCTGAAGCTCCCAGTCGGGGCCGATGGTCACCCGCAGCGACCCGCCGGGCGCCTCCACCCGCACACTCCGACCGGCGCGGCCCGTGCGCAGGGCTGCGGCCGCCACGCCGCAGGCGCTCGAGCCCGACGCCAGGGTGGGGCCCGCGCCCCGCTCGTGAATGCGAATGCGGATGTGATCGGGGGCCAGCACCTGGGCGATCTGCACGTTGGTGCGGTTGGGGAAGAGGGGGTGGACCTCGAGTCGGGCGCCCCAGCGACGCCACGGCGTAGC
>CAZHIK010000623.1:0-5857 GCA_964532635.1 uncultured Enterobacterales bacterium | reverse complement strand
ACTCCACCACCTCGGCCACGCCGTGGCGCTGGAGGTTGGCGCGGAACTCCGCCTCGCAGGAGTCCCTCTCCCCCAGATCCGGATCGGTGGATGACGGTGAGTTCAAGGGATCGACGGCCACCACCCCAACCGCGCTCGACAGCGCGGCCGCCTTCGCCAGCACCACGGTGGAGCGGCCCTGAAAGGAGCCGATCTCGAGCACGGAGCCCTCGGCGGTCGGACAGGCACCGATCAGGGCCAGGAAGCGCGCCTCGCGAAGGCTGAGGTGGCCCCCGACATCCTCGAGCAGCGCGGGGAGCTCGGCGAGGAACGCCGCCAGCGCGGGGCCGGGGCCGCTCACGAGGCACGCTCCTCGGCCCGCTTCTCTTCCAGCACCGCCTCGAGCAGCGCGATGCTCTGGGCCACCGTGCGCTCCTGGCTGTGGGCTTCCGCCACCTCCCGACAGGCGGCGCCGACGGTGTGGGCCCGGTCGCCCTCGGCCCAGTACAGCAGCGCGCTGCGCAGGGAGTCCAGATCGGGCACTGCGGGCAGCACCGAGCCCGTGACGCCGTGGCCCACCAGCTCCGAGGCTCCGTCCGATGCAGTGGTGATGGCGGGGAGCCCGCTGGCCAGGGCCTCCAGGGTGGCGTTGGCCGAGGCGTCGTAGCGGGTGGGCAGGGCGAAGAGGTCGGCCGCCGCGTAGCAAGCCTCCGCGTCACGGCGCTTGCCCAGGAAGTGCACGAAGGGCGCCAGGAAGGACTGCCGGGCGCGCTGCTCACACCCCGAGCCCTCGGCGTCGGAGCCCACCACCACGCAGTGAAGCTCACGGCGCTCGGCCACGGCTGGCAGCGCCTCGAGCAGCAGCTCCAGGCCCTTGCGGCGGAAGCCGGTACCCAGGAAGAGCACCACGAAGGCGCTCCGAGGGATGTCGAGGGCAGCCCGCAGCGCACGGCCGGCCCCCGCATTGGCGGCAGGATCGAAACGATGGAGGTCCACGCCGTTGCGCACGACCGTCACCCGATCATCGGGCAGGCCACGCTGCGTGACCACGTCCCGCCGGACCATCTCCGAGTTGACGATCACCCTCCGAGCCGCGCCGGGCGCTAGGGCGCGTCCCTCGATCTCGAGCGCGATCTCGTAGAAGCGTCGCTGGCGTGTGCTGGGGGGATGGGTGGGGGGATGCACCCGATCGAACCAGGTCTGCACGCTGCCGCCGCCCAGGCGGATCACGTCGTGGGTCCAGGTCTTGCCCAGGCTGTAGACCAGATCGTAGCCAGCTCCGTTCACGTGGCGCTCCACCGCCCGAGCGAACGCCGCGGCCCGACGACGGGCCCCAACCGCCAGCACGGGAAGTGAGACGCAGGCCACACCCGCAGGCGGCCGCTCGTGCTTGTGGCAGACCAGGGTGACCTCGTGGCCGCGCGCCACCAGCCCCAGCGCGACCTGTTCCAGGTAGCGCTCGGTGCCGCCGACGCCGGACTGGCGCTTGTGGACCAGGGCGATACGCACGGCTCAGAGCCCCGGGATGGCGGTGGGACCGCGACGCCAGCCCACGGCCACCCGCCACATGAACGCGTCGTTGTCCAGGACGAAGTCCTGGTTCTCGAGCATCCCGGCAGTGAGCTCGGCGCCGAGCCAGCCCACGGAGTCGATGTGCCGGTGGATCTGGAGCCCCCCGAGGTCGTAGCGCTCGGGGCCCGGGAAGACGAAGATGTGGTCGCCGACCACGTCGGGGACCTGCCACTTGCGCACGTGGGTGTAGGAGGCGCGGGCCACCCAGGGGCCGGCGCCAGCGAGCCCAGCCCAGCCGGTCCAGTACCAGGCGTCGCCGCCCCAGCCGAAGCCCATGCTCCGCTCATCGCGGGTCCAGCCGTCGTGGTACACCCGGTGACCGGTGTACCAGCGGTGGTAGTCGTCCTCCACGATGGCGCGCTCGGCCCCGAAGAACAGCGGGCGGATCATCACCTCGCCACCCCCCACACTGGCCACACCCTGGATGAAGGGCAGCGGCAGCACGTCGCTGTCGGTGATGTAGACGTTCTCACCCGCGTACTGGTAGTAGCCCTCGACGTAGTCGATGGGGATGTCGAGCCACCGCCGCAGGGGCAAGGTGACCCGCAGGTCCAGGAAGATGCGCTCGTCGGTGTCGGCGGTGACCCGTTCCGGATCGTCGGTGGTGTGGGGGCGCAGCGGCAGGATCACCTCACCCCAGTCCAGGGGCAGGGGCTCGCCGTTGTCGTAGCCGCCGAAGACGGAGGTGCGGGTGGCGGCCAGCTCGAACCACGGCACCACGGCCCAGCGGATGTCCATGATCAGCCAGCCCGGCCAGTCGGCATCGCGCCGCTCCCCCGGGATGGCGCCCATGCCCACATCGATCCCGAAGCGCCCGAGCTTGTCGGCCCAGCCCGGCAGCCGGCCCTCGGCCCGCGCCATGGCGCCGGGCAGGGGCTTGGCGTTGTCGGTCCAGGTGAGCGACGAGGCCCGCTCGGGTCCGTACCAGCGGGGGCGCTGGCCCAGGTCGAGGGACAGGGACCGCCAGGCCAGGGTCATGCGTGCCGTGTGCACATCGGCCCCGGCAGACACGGGACCGACGTCGAAGCCAGCACGGGGGTCCACCTCGATCTCCACGTGCTTCCACCCCGCAAACAGACCGAGGTTGGCCCGGGCGGACACCACGCCGTCTTCGGTGTCACCGTTGTTGTAGACCGGCACCCAGGGCCCGCTGCTGATCCCGGCGCCAGGCCGCACCACGATGACAGGTGAGCCGTCGCTCACCAGGCCCAGCTCGGGCGCGAGCTCAGTCAATATGTGAGCCCAAGCGGCCTGCTGGAGCTCGGGGACCTCGGTCCGGGTCATGCAGACCGCCAGCTCCCGGCGGGTGGGCCGCCGGTAGAGCAGGCAATCGGCCTGCACCTCACGAAGCAGCTGCGCCGCCAGCTCCTCGACGGGATCGGCGGCCGCCAGGCCTACCAGGAGCAGGGCGAGCACGAGCTAGTACTCCCCGATGCGGTAGCCGAGCACCTGGCTCGGCTCCCCCTCGGGCACGACGTCGCCATCGTCGTGGCAGACCCGCCCACCCTCCTCGAGGGGGGTGGTGGCGTAGGTCTCACCGTCCTCGAAGGCCACCGGCCCCGCGGTGGCCAGCACCGCGCCCTGCTCGTCCAGCACGTCGATGAGCACCACCACCAAGCCCTCGGGGATGCCGAAGAACACTCCACGGCCGTTGCCGGCCCCCTGGGAGTGCTCCCCCGCTCCCTCAACACAGACATGCAGCGTGGCGGCTTCTTCGGGCAGCTCACCCAGGACGTCCAGCTGGAGGTCCACCGGCTGGTAGTCCACCCGAGCGCAGGCGCTCAGGGTGAACAGCGTGAGGAGTGCGAGGCGGACCGACATGGCGGGAGCGTAGCCTCAGGGTACAGAGGCATCAATCGGCGCTGGGGGCCTCGGGCTCTGCGGGAACCGGCTCGGGCTCGGGCTCGAGCAGCTCGTGCTGCCAATCGACCAACGCCAGGATGCTGCCCTCGGCGCCCTGGGAGATGGCTCCGTCGGGACTGTGGGCGACGGCGAACTGGTCGCTCCGCTCGAGGGTGCCGGTGACCATGACCGGCCGGCTGGTCACGCCTTCGGGCCAGCGGGTCTCCACCAGCAGGCCCTGCTCGTCCCGGGCCATCAGGTGCACCACCAGGGCTTCGCCCAGGACCACGGCGCTCAGCTTGGAGTCCTCGGCCACACCCTGGACGCGCACCGGCTGACCGATGGCGGCCAGGGCCTGCTCGGCGTTGCCGATCATCACAGGCACCGCCACCGGCGCGGCCTTGGCGGCTTGCTCGACGAGGACGGCGGCTGACACGAAGGGCTCGGGCGGGGAAGCCGGCATCTCCGGCGGCTCGGGGCTAGCGCAGGCCACCAGGAGCGGGAGAGCGATCCACGACAGGGAAGTTCGATGCATCATTCCCCGAGTCTATGCCCGCGGCGCCCGCCTCACCAGTGTCACTGGGCTCGTCGACGAAGCCGGTGTCCTCGTCGATGTTCCACTGAGCCCGCGCCGCGCCGGCGCGGGTGCCGCCCGTGTCCTCGAGCCGCGGCTGGCAGCCCAGCAGCAGGGCGGTGAGCAGCAGAGCAGAGAGCGGGAACCGGGACACAGGGCACTCCGTCGACACGGACGCCCAACTGGACACCGCCACGCGCCGCCAGCGTCACCCCCGCGTCGGCTGGAGCTCACCGAGGGTCGGAGCAGCAGCGAAAGCCGTCGTCGACGTGGCGCACAGTCTCGGGGTGGCCGTGGGCGCTGAGGCAGTCCTGCCCGTAGAAGGTCTGGCGCCACATGGTTCCACCACGGACCGTTCGGTAGGTTTCTTCCGCGGGGAAGGCCTCCTCCTCGAAGCGGGGCTTGTGCCCGTGCCAAGGATCCTCGACCCACTCGCTGAGGTTGCCGTTGAGGTCAATCACACCTTGGGGGGTGCGGCAGCGGGGGTGGGCCCCCGATGCGGCCAGGGGATGCCCTGGGGCCTCGTCGAAGCGCTCCCGCGGAGTGTTGCAGGCATCGGCATCCCGCTCGGCGCCGTAGCCGTAGCGCTGCTGCCCGCGCCCGCGGCAGGCGTGCTCCCACTCGTCCGCGGTACACAGGCGCTTGCCCTGCTCACCGCAGAGCCCGCGAGCCTCGCGCCAGGTCACGTTGGCCTCGGGCAGGGTGCCGAGCTGGTTGGGGTACTCGTAGACATCGATGCAATAGGGCGCCAGCTCCGCCTCGAAGCTCGGTCGCTCGTAGGGCTGTGCGGGGCTGTCCAGCCCCAGCTGAACCCGGCCACCGGCGATGCGCACCATGCCGTCGGGGCACGCGTCGTTGTCACCACAGCGCAGGCCCAGGACGGGGAGGAGCGCCAGCGCGCCCAGGGCCGGCAGCGGGCGCAGGGCGCTCACCGCAGGCTGTCCCGCACGGTGCGCTCGAAGGCGGCCTCGAGGCCCCCCGAGCCGAAACCGAGCTGCTCGCGGGCGTCGGCCAGATCCTCCGGATCGATGAAGGTCTCCCGGTACTGCACCTCGAGGAAGCGCACAGGGTGCAGGCCGTGCTCCTTGCCTCGCATGCGCGTGTGCCACAGGAACATCCAGGCGCCCAGCCTCGACATCCAGGCGGGCACCACCACCACTCGCTGGTTGCGCCCCACCAGCCGCGACAAGGTCTCCACGAAGCGCTCCCAGGTGACGTCTTCGTCCCCCACGGGCAGGCAAGCGCTGGCGCCGTCGCGCTCGCAGGCCCCGGCGATGGCCTCGGCTACCCGCTCCACGGTCACCATTGCCGTACCTCCCGCGGTGTACAGCAGCGGCCAAGGGGACGCGATGTAGCGCACCAGCGGCGTCCAAAGGGGCTTCCGGCCCGGCATGCCCCCGAAGATGTAGGGCAGCTCGAGCACCGTGACGACCATCCCCTGGCCCGCCTCGATGGCGGCGGCGGCCTGATCCCGGCGGGCTCGGATGTAGGGATGGTGCTCCGCCAGCGCCCATGCCGGGCGGGTCCGCTCGAAGTAGGCGAAGTAGGAGCCGCAGACCACCGCACGGCGCAGGCCGGCCTGACGCGCGAGCCGGACCACACGCTCGGTGGCCAGCACGTTGGCACGATGGAAGAACTCGTAGGCGGGCACGTCGGGCAGCACCCGATCGTCCGCGCCCATGGCGAAGACCAGGTTGCCCTGGCCCTCGAGCAGCTCACGCAGCTCGTCGTCGGTGACGGCGTCGAGATCGGCCAGGAGCAGCTCGACCTCCGGCGGCAACAGGTCCGGCTCGGGCAGGTCCAGCGCCAGCACCGAGACCCGATGGCCCCGCTCAATCAGCTCCAGCACGGCGTCGTAGCCGAGAAAGCCTGTGCCCCCGATCACCAGAG